>JAUVKA010000080.1 GCA_030592205.1 Bacteroidota bacterium
AAGCAAGCTCTTAACCTGGCTGATATTCTGCCAGAATCTCAGGTAAGTATTTATTATATCGATCTAAGAGTTAGCGGAAGAAATGAGGCATTCCTGAACCGTGTTGAAGATCATGAGAGAATATTGCTGTTAAAAGGGAAAGTGGCTTCAATTCAGAAGAATCAGGATGGAAAACTGGTCCTGATCGCTGAAGATATCCTGTCGGGAAAGAAAATAACTCATGATGCCGACCTGGTGGTACTGGCTACAGGAATAAGTCCTGCTACTGTTTCATTTGGAGCAGAAAATGATTTACCTGCAGATTATATGCAAACCAGGGAATTACCAAAAGGGATGCATCTTGCCGGATGTGCACAAAGTCCTCTTGATATTTCAGCCAGTCTGAAGCAGGCGACAGGAGTGGCTCTTAAGGCTATTGCCTCACTAAAAACTGTAGACAGATGAGTGAGGAGATGAAAAATACAGGGGTTTTTATCTGCACATCTTGTGGGATTAAGAATTGTGTCGACACTTCTGCGCTGGCAAAAATCGCTGAGGGCTCAGTAAAGTTTGGAAATTGCATTGAAGGTGTAAATTTATGCCATCCCGGAGGGCTGGAAGTTATAGAGAAAAGTATTTTGGATGGCAAACTATCTAAAATACTGATTGCCGCATGTTCCCCCCGGGTAAAAACAGAAGAGTTCAGTTTTAATCCGGATATCCTGGTAGAAAGGGTAAACCTGCGGGAACATGTTGTTGGTAGTCATGAAGCGGGTGATGAGGATACTCTGATGCTTGCTGAGGATATGATGCGGATGGGCCTGGCAAAGCTGGCTAACAGCTCTATCCCCATTCCCTTTATTCCTGAGGAAATTAGTAACGAGATCCTGGTTCTTGGAGCCGGGATAACAGGAATCACAGCAGCGATTGACGGAGCCAGAGCAGGCTACAAAGTATTGCTGGTGGAGAAGAAGGAACAAGCCGGGGGATGGTTGCAAGAACTTTACAAACAAATCCCATCATCCCCGCCATGGAGTAAGCCCCAAAATCCGGTTCTGGGTCAGGCTTTAGAGTCATTAAAGAAGCAGGAGAATATTTCATTATATACCGGGACCGAAATTCTGGAGATATCCGGACAGCCGGGAGCATTTTGGGTTAGGATGAATCATGCAGGGCAGGAGAAGAGTGTTCTTGTAGGTGCTATCGTTCTGGCTACCGGTTGGGAGCCTTATGATCCCAGTGGCCTTGAGCCGTTCGGATATAGTAATCAGCCCGATGTGATCACCTCCCTTGAACTGGAGCTTATGGCTGGAAATGGAGGTTTCAACAGGCCTTCCAACGGGAAGCCTGTAAAAAATGTTCTCTTCGTACAATGTGCAGGTTCACGGGATAAGGATCATCTACCCTATTGTTCATCAGTCTGTTGCGGGACATCGCTGAAACAGGCTCAGTATATACGGGAAGCTCATCCGGATGCTAATGTTTTTATTATTTATAAAGATATCCGGATGCCGGGTATGAGTGAGAACTACTATCTGGAAGTTCAAAAAGACAGTCGGATTTTCCTGACCAAAGGTGAAGTATCAGGGATTATATCAGAAGAAAATCAGCTAATTGTGAATGTTAGAGATAGTCTGGTTCATAGCAATATGGATATTTCGGTCGACCTGGTAGTCCTGGCTGTTGGAATGACTCCCAGGGATTCAATGGATCTGAAACTTGCATACAGGCAGGGCCCCGGTCTTCCTACACTCAAATATGAATTCCCAGATTCGCACTTCATTTGTTTCCCTTATGAAACCAGGAGAACCGGTATTTATGCTGCCGGAGCTGTGAGGGCTCCTCTTTCAATAAGCGAAAGTATTGAAGATGCCGGTGGAGCAATGCTGAAAGCAATCCAATGCCTTGAAGCAACAAAACGTGGTGAGGCTGTCCATCCCCGTTCCGGTGATCAAAGCTATCCGGAGCTTTACATGCAGAGATGTACGGATTGCAAGCGATGTACCGAGGAATGTCCATTTGGGGCATACGATGAAACAGAAAAGGGTACCCCCCTGCCTAATCCATCCCGCTGCAGGCGATGTGGAATTTGTATGGGATCTTGCCCGGAAAGGATAATCAGCTTTAAAGACTTTTCTATACAGGCAGTTTCAGCCATGATCAAAGCTGTTGAAGTGCCTGATGAATTCGAGGAGAAACCAAGAGTACTGGCTTTTGTTTGTGAAAATGATGCCTATCCGGCTTTTGATATGGCCGGTATGAAAGGACTAAAATACAGTCCCTTTGTCAGGATAATACCTGTGAGGTGTATCGGTTCGGTAAACAAAGTATGGATATCTGATGCTCTTTCCAGAGGATTCGATGGGATTATGCAGATCGGTTGTAAACCTGGTGATGATTATCAGTGCCATTTTATCCAAGGCAGTGAGTTAACGGAAACCAGGGGTGAAAACCTGCAGGAAACTCTTCAGACAATGATGCTGGAGCCTGAAAGGATCAGGACAGAATTTATAGAGATTGATGAATACGACAAGATTCCTGATCTGATCAATGATTATATGGAAGAGATAGAAAACATCGGCCCAAATCCATTTAAAGACCTTTAATAATGGGTATGGATACTACACTGCGCATAAAACCGGATATTGAATTCATTGAGTTCCTGAAAAAGGATAGTGGATCGGATCTATCTATTTGCATGCAATGCGGAAGCTGTACTGCGGTTTGTGATCTCTCGCCTGAGGAAAACCCTTTCCCGCGTAAGGAAATGATCTGGGCAAGCTGGGGTTTGAGAGATCGTTTGATGGCAGATGAGGATATCTGGCTTTGTCATCATTGCGGCGATTGTTCTACTACCTGTCCCAGGGATGTACGTCCGGCTGATGTAATGGCATCTTTGAGATCTTATTCTTACCGCCATTTTGCCCGGCCTCGCTTTCTGGGAAAATGGTTGCAATCTCCTAAATATTTGCCTTTGCTTATTCTGTTTCCTGTTTTGATAATAGCTGGAATAATTGCCTTAGCCGGAACATTAAAAATCCCGGAAGGCCCGGTTGATTACTCTCATTTTTTTCCTCATGGATGGCTGAATGGATCTTTTTCCATTCTTGTATTGATACTGTTTGGTGCTATGCTTGGGAGTGTCAGGAGATTCTTCTTAGGGCTCAAGGCTCATGGCTCAAGGCTCAGGGAAAAAAATGGAGGCTTGATTAAGCGTGTCTGGAAGATTTTTATTCAAAAAGATTTTAAAAGTTGCACAACTAACCGATACCGATACATTGGACATTACATGGTGTTCGGTGGATTTGTAATGCTTCTGGTAGTTACCCTTTTTGCAATTCTGGCTACAATATTCTTTGAATACCCCATGCCCTTCTTTCATCCGGTAAAAATTGCAGGCAACCTGGCAGGTCTGAGCCTGGCCGCGGGAATCATTTTCTTAGCTATAAATCGATTTAAAAATCCTTCAGGCTCGAAGGCAGGACAATATACCGACTGGTTTTTCCTTGTTAATCTTTTCCTTTTGTCGATTTCGGGTGGGATAGTTGAGCTGGCCAGATTCATGGATTGGACACCATGGGCTTACTATCTGTATTTTCTTCACCTGGTGTTAGTATGGCTGGTGGTATTATACCTGCCCTACACCAAATTTGCCCATGTAATTTTCCGCACATTGGCAATGCTCAAGTAGAGACAGATAGTGATCTGTCTCATCGTGATCTGTCTCATTAGAAATTATCAATCCGAGCTAACTTACATTTAATTCAGAATCAAGGCCTGCAATTTTAAATGTCTTTTTAATCATTGGACTTGAATTAGTAATGGAAAATTTATCCTTACCTGTTAGCTTGACTGTTTTTATGCAAATCCGTATAAATGCAGAAGCAATATAATCTACTTCCCTGATATCAAAAATAATTTCCGGAGATTGATTCTCAGTGTCTTTTTGAAATTCTATGATTTTATCCTCAATCTCAGATCCTATTATACTTGTTTTTTCAGTATCGAGGCGGCCTGTAAATAAATATTTCAGGGAGTTATTTTCCTTATTAAATTCAAAATTTATCATTTTCTTATATTTAGTTATTTGTTTATTGAAAAAGGCAATCTATACGTTGTTGTAATATCTTTTTATAAGATCATCTGTATCTGCCTTTTCATCCAGATAGAGCTCAGGGTCAAAAGCAAACCACTGATTATTAGGTCGTCTCCTGCACACTCTTTGTACATTTAATAAATGGCGGGCTGTCACATTTTCGGTGGTTATATTTTTGCCACCTGATCCACATCCCAGAGTTAAGGATGTATTTAGCATATTAAAAATACCCCCAACAGCTCCCTGTGAGGAAGGTGTGTTAACTACAATTCGCCCTGCATTCATTATTTTTGAGAATTCAAGAATTCTATCCTCATTATTTGCATATATAGATGCGGTGTGTCCAATTCCCCCCAGATAGTTAAGATCAATGCAGGTTTTAATTGCAGATTCGTAATCTTCACATGAATAAAATGCAAGTACAGGGGCTAGAATTTCATTTGATAGAGGATAGTCCTTACCCACTCCGTCTAATTTTGCTATTAAAATTTGTGTGTTTTCAGGAACTGTTATACCAATCATTCCAGCGATGACTATAGCAGATTGTCCTACAATCTCAGGATTCATTGTCCCTTTTTCTTTAAGCAGGGCAAAATCACTTAATTTTACTATTTCATCCTGATTAAGGAAATAACAATTTTGCTTCTCAAATTCCTGTTTAAGGGTATCAGCAATAGTTTTTTCTACTATTATTGATTGTTCACTGGCACAAATAGTTCCATTATCAAAAGCCTTTGATGAAATAATATTACTGACCGCAAAAGGTATGTCTGCGCTTTCATCGATAAAAACGGGGACATTACCGGGGCCTACTCCAATTGCCGGATTCCCGGAACTATAAGCCGCTTTTACCATTCCTGTTCCTCCTGTTGCAAGAGTAAGTGCAAGATCTTTATGAGCCATCATGGCGCCTGTCATTTCCCTTGAACTAATTTTCAGTATCTGAATGCAATCCTCCGGAGCTCCAGCTTCTATAGCTGCTTTATAGCAAATATCTACCGTTTCGCGACAAGATTTTCTTGCACTTCGCGGAGGGCTAATAATTATAGGATTTCTTGTTTTTAAAGCAATCAGAACTTTAAATAAAATAGTTGATGTAGGGTTAGTGGTTGGAATGATCGCGAATATTGGACCTAAAGGCTGTGCAATCTCAACAATACCAGTCACAAGATTCTCATTTATTACCCCAACGGTTTTTTCATTTTTAATATCGTCGTAGACTAATTGAGTTGCCAGGACATTCTTTATTACTTTATGTTGCCAAACTCCCAAACCAGTTTCTTCCTGGGCCATTTTGGCTAGTTTAATTCTATTTGAGAATCCGGCAAGGAAGACTTTTTCAACAATATTATCTGTTGAATTCTGGTCGAATTGCTGGAATTCGGCAGCTGCAATTTTTGCCTTCATAAATATCTCATTGGATAATTCAATTACCTCATTCATAGACTGGTTGATTTAAGTTTTTTATTAGAGTAATGATATTGTCAGGTTTCTATCTTAAAATTTCTTTGCTTGCAAATATAGTAGCTGTTTAACTCCGTCAACTTCTCGCGTTTGGATAAGCTAAAGATAGGAGATAGTTTCAATTATTACAAAGTAGTATGCTTGAGAATAAACTTCAGGATAGGTGTCGGATCATCGAGACTGTGTGGGTGATGTCCAATTCCGGGTTTGCGAATTACCTTAATTTCTCCCCCGTATTTTAGAATTTCAGCCTCAAATGGATCAGTGTTTTCTGAAGGAGGAACCACATCATCTGCTTCCCCAATCACATGAATTAATGGTATTCCTGCCTCAGCAATTTTTCTTGCTTGACTTATAGGGGAGACAGCAATGGCATCCTGAAAGCTTTTACCACTAATTTCAAATGCATCAAGGAATCGTTTCCAATCTTCTTCACTACCTTTCCCTAATCTCTTCTCCCTGATCCCCGTTAATTGTTCCCCGTTCCCTGTTAACTTTCCTCCGGGCCAGCTTGTGCCGTCCAATACAGGTGCGTCAGCATAAATACAAGCTACTTTTTCAGGGTTTTCAGCAGCCCAGTTATATATAATTAGACCTCCCCTGCTCATCCCCTCGAGTACAACTTTCTCAGAGAAGTCCAGATTCTGCATTAATTGATAAAAACTGTTCCAACGACGGACTGCTTCCTTATTTCCATAAAGGGTGGAAACATCGCAGTACATAACATGATATCCTTTTTCCAGCAGGGCAAGATCGAGCTGGGGCTCATGCCCCCAGAAACGGGCACGCCAGATCCAGGGCCTCCCATCCGCCCGCTCTTCAGGAAGGACTATTTTACATGCCATACCCTGGAAGTTAAAGCTAAAAGCTTGGTAGCCATGAAAATCAAAAGAATACCTTTCCAAACGCAATGCATTTAGAGGATCTTCATCATCCTCAGGCATATAAATCAGATCATCCCGGAAATAGGAAGTGTTCATAGAATCCAGAATAGGATAGTGTACATCCAGGCGGGTTTGAAAATCCTCCCAGTTTTTATCCTCCTGATTACTCCACAAAGCTTCAGCCAGAGCAATTGTCCTGGGATAAATCTGGCGATCCAGAGATACCTCATTCCTGTCGATATGTATCCACATGTTAGCCTGAGCACCCAGAATGAAAGCTTCATGATCCTTGTCAAGTTCCTCAGGGACTGGATTGAAGGAGTAGATTTCCTCAACTGAAGTGGTACTGTGACTGTAATCAATGTAACAGTGAGAAGTAGGAGACATAACTACATTATGTCCCATATTGGCAGCTTCAATACCACACTGAATTCCTCGCCAGGACATCACAGCAGCACCTTTGGCCAGGCCTCCTTCCATGATTTCATCCCAACCAATTACTTTGCGGCCTTTGGAATGAATGTAACTAGTCATTCGGGATATAAAGTAGCTCTGTAACTCGTGTTCATTAGCCAGCCCTTCCTCTCTGATGCGTTTCTGGCATTCCGGGCAATTTTCCCAGTTATGTTTGGGAGCTTCATCTCCCCCAATATGAATGTATTCTGATGGGAAGATTTCGATTACCTCATCGATTACATTTTCCAGGAATTCAAAAACTTCCTCTTTCCCGGCACACAGTATATCCTGCGTAATTCCCGGGCCTGAAAAGAATGGGAATATTTCAGTTGTTTTGCCGGTGCAGGATAATTCCGGAAAGGCTGTAAAAATCTCACTTGAATGGCCGGGCATTTCTATTTCCGGAACCAAAGTAACATGTCTGTCAGCAGCATATGCTACCAGTTCTTTCATCTCTTCCTGGGTATAAAATCCACCTTTTTGGTTTGTGTATTTAGGAGCGTATTGGGCACATTTTTCTGTTAGCTCGGGATATTTTTTGATTTCCAGTCTCCATCCCTGGTCATCCGTAAGATGAAGATGGAGAACATTCATCTTGTAAAATGAAAGCAGATCGATTTGCTTCCTGAGGTATTCAACTTGCAAAAAAGTACGACTACAATCTAACATCAGGCCCCTCCATTGAAATTCAGGTTGATCCTTGATCAGTACTGCTGGAATCTTGTTTTCATCATCACTAGTCTCGAGCAACTGCCTGATAGTTTGAAAGGCATAAAATACTCCTGCAGGGCCGCCTGCAATAATTTCAACACCGAATGTTCCAACTTCAAGTTTATACCGGCCTTCCTGATCCTTCCATTCAGGAATTTGTGCAATTAATATTGTATTATCCCTTCTATCCGGATTATCAGTATATCCTGATTCTAAGTCCATTCCAAGCCACTCAACAAAAATGTCAATCTCTTTCTTGTAATCTTCATAATCACCAAAAACAACAATTTTGGTTTCGGGCTTGATTTTTAAAGTACCCATCCCTATTTCCATTTTTTGAGGAGTTGGGATCAAGCTGTAATTTGTTAATTCGGTATTAGTGCAATTTGTCAGGAAAAACCCGAGAATGCAAAATAGTAGTATTGATTTGATTTTCATTTTTTTCGAGATTTTCATGATTAATTGGGGCTATATGTTCAGGTAATTCAGGTGATTTTATGTAACCCATTTTGTAACTTTTTTATTATCCGTCACCCTACGTAAACTTTTTAGTCCCTCTGTTCCCACGTCCTTCCGTCCCCTCTTTTGTCACCTGTCATTCGTCACCTCGGCGAAGCCGATCCCGAATTTTTTCGGGACGTCACTTCTTCACGAGTCTTGTTGTCCAAAAACTCTCCTTAGCAGGTCGCTTGTGCGTGCACTGATATCGGTACGGATCTTCTTTTCCTGATCTTCTACTTTTATAAACAGACCTTTAAGTGCTTGGGATGTAACATATTCATCCAGAGGGATTTCCACTTTGGCTACACCTAATAATTTCCCAGCTATTGAACCCGCAAATTTATTCCACTTACCGGTAACTTCATTCCAGCTCTTGCTGGCTGAAACGCCTGCTACGATAGGCTTATCAAGGGATCCCTGTACGATAGGTTTGTACAATCCTACCAGTTGGTTGAAAGTTTTCTCTTTAAGATAATGGATTGCGGCTGTATCCGTACCCTTCAGGATTCCCCATGCATCTGCTATACTCATTGAGGTGATGGCATTAGTCAGGTTTGGTTTGGCTTGTGGTGCTGCATCCTCGGCCGAACGGTTTATCTGAAGAACCACATCTTCGATCATTTTATCCAAACCTGGAACTTTTTTAGCATATTCAATTATTTCAGCAGTTTGCGGCGGGAGATTAATTTTCATTAGTGAATCCAGGTAGTATCCATCCGTTTTATTGAGTTGGGTAACAGCTTTCTCAGCTCCAATTTTCAGTGCTTCTTTCAGCCCTTGGGCTACCTGTTGCGAAGTCAAAGGAGTTTCCGATTCAATAACTGTGGTAGCTACCTGGGTTAATATATCACAGGAAGACAAAATGGTTAATAATGATATCACCAGCACTTTTGCAATTATTTTCATATTTTGATCATATTTATAGTACAATAAACTAATTTTTCCATTACCCATTCACCATTAACAATTAACCATTTATAATTGATAATTACATCTCATAAACCATGCTCAATCCATAAAATCGGTGAGCCGGGATATTTCTGAATTGACCGTGAGGATTTATTCCCAGATAGAAGCGCAAATATAGACCAAGATAGGATGCTTTTTCGTCTTTTATTCGATAACGCCACCCCAAATAACCATTGACAGAAGGAACATGTTTAATACCCGGGTTCACTTCAAGTGGCCCGGAAGATGAGGCTGGATTATAGATATAATATGGATAATTGTATCGCAGCCTGTTTCTGATCTCAAATGAAAAAACAGTAGTGAATTTTGGGCTGCGAATTAATTCAGAAGGTCCGTGCCACTGATATTGTATATACCATTCCATCCTGTTTTCTGATGGTGTAAGCTTTGATGTATCACCCTCTGCCCCCCGCATGCTGTATAAGCCATTAGATTTGTTATACAAGAATTTGGTTCCAAGCTTAAAAGAATGATTGGTTTCCTGTTTCCCGTTTTCGTCATTGATTGTCAGAGATATCTCGGCAGTATTACTTGTGGCGTTGACTCTGGTAATAGGAAATCCAGCTTCCTTTCTGTAAATGGTTATTTCATCCCCAATGTGAGAACTTTCATGAAAATATGGAATGAAACTTATGGAAGCATTTTTTACAAAACCCAGGTTTAGTACGTGCAAGTAGTTAATTTCCAGTACTCCAAGTCTGTAATCTGTATTGATCACAGGGTGGGTAATAGGTTCTGTAAAATCCAGCAAGAGGCTCACTGAAATTGGTACAGAAAGGGCAAGTTTGGATCCAGAATTTGGTCCTGCAATATTCCATGTCAAAAGGGGAATCTCAGTTCCTGTTACAGATTCGATATATAGTGCAAAAGCTGAGTTTCGGTCAGGATTGAGGTTATAATCACTCATCAACGATCCGAAGCCAAGATTAGATTCTGTGTTTGGAGAATACATATCGGAAAGAAAGTATTTTCCAAAATCACGTTGTTCGAAAAGCTTGATGTTACTAAAGTTTTGAGAAAAAAGTTGAGAAGGGAGTATAATAAGGAGTAATCCAAGAAATCGAAATGATTTTTTTTTGTACATAAATTAGCAGATGTGGTGACAAGGTACAAAAAAAAGCGCCTCATCAATTTCCTCCTTTGGTCGACCAAAAAATGCAGAACATCTCCTAAAATAGACCTTTGATATAAAAAATGTTAATGGTTTAGTCTGCTTGATACATTATTGGGGAGGAATAGGTAAGTTTAACGGAAATCGTGTTTGACAAAAAATGAGCCCGATTTTTTGATCATTGGCCAGTTACTTTTGACCAGGTTTAATTAATTTTTACAAAGATGAAAGCAATAAGATTTAAAGGAGCCTTAATTTTTAGTTTGATAATTGCTTTGTGCATTTCTGGTAATTCATATGCTAAGGAAGTGAGCAGAGAAAAAGCAATCCAGATTGCAAAATCTATTGCAAACAATCGTTTCCCAGCAAATTGGGCTAATAACAAGGCCAATATCAGTATTCATACCTACCTAAAATCGGATTATCCTTTCTATGTCTGCGATGTGGATAGAGGCGGATTTGTTTTGGTTTCCCGTGATGACAGATGTCCGCCAGTATTAGGATTCTCCTTTGAGGGCAGCTTTTCAACTGAACTATCCAACGCTCCGGCTTCGCTGAAGAGCTATTTTGAAGATTTAAAAACAGCTTGTGGAGCTTATATACGAGGAGAAGCCTCTTATCCTTTGGTAGGAGAACTTTGGGATAAACTTTCATTGAAATAATCTATAAAGACTGAAAAAAGCTTATTTATTCCAGCCCTGATGACCACAAAATGGAAAGTAGATAGTAGTTTTTGTTCTGAATTTCCAGCTGGGGCTATGGCAAATGCCTCAGTTGCTATAACTATGGGACAGATATTCAGGTATTTTGAGTATCCGGAAATGGGGTTTGGTGAGTATTGCTATCTATATGGTCCGGCAGATGAAGAAGTTTGCGGATATTTTGGAGATCATACTTTTGATTATTCGAGTATGCCTGATGAAAGTGCCAGTGTTGAAGTAGAAAACCTATTATATTTCATGGCAGTTTCATGCCGACTGCAGCCCGAAGGTGGTGACTTGTTCACTTTCAGGGAGACCTTGCCTATGCATTTTTTCTATAGTAACAACATGCGTAAGGTTGAGTATTGGCAACATAATTTTATCCCAATGCTCAAGCATCAGCTATCAATGAATCGGCCT
>JAUVKA010000222.1 GCA_030592205.1 Bacteroidota bacterium
AACTTTTTCGGTTGGCAATTCAAGCACCTTAGCTAACTCTTCGGCAGAAGGATAACGCACATACTCATGCTCAAAACGCGACATAGCCTTGTAGATTTTGTTCAATGAACCAACTAGGTTGAGCGGTAAACGGACAATTCTCGACTGTTCTGCCAGTGCCTGTAATATCGATTGACGAATCCACCAAACAGCGTATGAAATAAACTTAAATCCACGGGTTTCGTCGAATTTCTCACCTGCCTTAATTAGTCCAAGGTTACCCTCATTAATAAGATCAGGCAGAGTAAGGCCCTGATTCTGATATTGTTTGGCTACAGAAACGACAAAACGAAGATTGGCTTTGGTAAGTTTCTCCAAAGCAATTTGATCCCCTTTCTTAATCCGCTGGGCTAATTCAACTTCTTCTTCTACTGTGATTAGTTCTTCCTTACCAATTTCCTGCAAATACTTGTCAAGTGACGCACTCTCTCTGTTGGTAATGGATTTGGTGATCTTTAATTGCCTCATAAAAAACTTTTTTCGAAAAATTTGTGCAAATATAGACCTTCAACGCACTACAGCAAAGAATTGTTTCGATATTTGTCAATTAAATTCAATTATTATAAAAAAACCCGGGAAAAATCTTCCCGAGCTTCCTTAGTACGTCATCGCATACCCACCTCCCGAAGGGCTATACTTCTACTTCTTATAAGTAAAAAATTCATATCTACCATTTGGAAGGACCCCTTCAATAAAGACTCCACCTTTAATCTGCTTGATATAATTCCTAACATCATCAACATCCCTCACAGTAGCCCTGTTAATTCTTGTTATTATAAATCCCTCAGGCATTCCGGCATTTTTAAATTGTCCGTCCTGTAACTCTTTTACTCTTACTCCATTTTGGATATCATATCTTTCCAAATCCCTTCTGTCCAATTTTTCAAGGTTAGCTCCGATCACTGCCAGAAATTCCTTTGTTCCCACCTGACTGGCATCAGGATCATGAGCTCTAAGCTTAACCTCAAATACTTTTCTGGCTCCTTTACGGTCAACTTCAACCTCCACAAAGTCTCCAGGACGATGCTGACTTATTTGCTCTTGAAGTTCAGGAGAACTTTTTACCTCTTTCTCATTAATTGCTACTATTACATCTCCAAGTTTAATTCCGGCATCGTAAGCTCCACCATCTTCACTAAGATTATCAATATAAACACCCTGTGTCACATCCAAATTCTCCTTTTCAGACAATTCAGCATTTACCGTTACAATAGTCACTCCAAGAACTGCCCTTTGGACGGCACCAAACTCAATGATATCATCAACAACCTTTTTAGCAATAGTAGCCGGCACCGCAAATGAATATCCTGAGTAAGAGCCTGTTAGTGATGCAATAGCCGTATTAATTCCAACTAATTCACCCTTTAGATTTACAAGTGCTCCTCCACTATTTCCTGGATTTACAGCCGCGTCAGTCTGTATAAATGATTCCACAGCATTCTGCATGCGCTCACGATCAAGCCGTCCAAATGGATCTTTGGAATTACTTCCAATAATATTAATATCTCTGGCTTTTGCACTGACAATCCCAGCAGTAATAGTAGAACCCAGAGAAAAAGGATTACCAACAGCCAATACCCAATCACCTAAGTACAGGTCATCTGAATTACCAAAGGAAAGATATGGCAGATCTCTTTCTTTGACCTTCAGAACAGCTACTTCAGTATTTGGATCGGTACCAACAAGTTCTGCATCCAGCACACGTCCATCGTTGAGTTTAACCTGAAATTCTTCAAACCCTTCAATAACATGATTATTGGTAACAATATATCCATCAGGTGAAATTATTACACCAGAACCGTATCCTGTTTGTGGAGTTCTCTTGCTTCCACTGGGCTGGTCGCGAAGCAATTCCCATATATTATTGTATTGATTCTGCTCAAGAAATCTCTTTGAAGTCACATGCACAACAGCATGCACTGATATCTCAGCAGCCATTCTAAAATCTGCTCCATCAAAACCCCCGGATGGTAAGCCGGTAAACTGTACCTGATTTGATGGAGTTGATTGAACTATCTTCACTTCCGGCTTGATAAAAAAGCTAAAAACCAAAACACCAATAATACTGCCAACAAAAGCGATCAGTAAAACACTTATAATTCTTTTCTCATTCATGGCTTGCAATTCATTTAATTAATAATCATTTAAAATACTCCCTGGTCAAAAACTATGCCTCTAATGCTATGAAACGCATGAAAGTACATAAGTGTTACTTAAGTTGGCAAAAGTTTAACACTACTTAAAAAAAAGACCGACTGATTAACACATGTTAACAAATCTACTGCAAATTAGTCTGATAAATATTATTTTTACTTACTTATAAAGATGTAGGAGGGCAAGACGCAAGACGCAAGACGAAAGAAAGATAGTTATGGAAGAAATTAGATTTTATAAATGGCAGGGAACCGGAAATGACTTCATCATTCTGGATATGCGCGATAAAAAGATAGGTGAGCCATCATCTGCTATCATCAAAAATATTTGCGACAGGCACTTTGGTGTTGGAGCAGATGGATTAATGATTCTCAATAATCATCCGGTTTATGATTTTAGGATGCAATATTTTAATGCTGATGGAATAGAAGCAGAGATGTGCGGAAATGGGGCAAGATGTATGATTGGTTTTGCGCATCAACTGGGGATTATTGCTGAAGAAACACTATTTATAGCCCATGATGGTATCCATATAGGACGCGTATTGGGACAGGACATTTACCAGATTCAAATGATTGACGTCGAAGAAATCAAAAAAACTGATGATTATTATTTTCTCAATACCGGGGTTCCACATGTGGTTCTTTTTGTGGATGATGTTGCAAAGGTTAATGTTCAGGAAAAAGGAAGCCATATTCGTTACAGCCCGGATTTCGCCCCGGATGGCACCAATGTAAATTTTGTCCATTTGGCGAATGATATTTTATACATGAGGACCTATGAGCGAGGAGTAGAAAACGAAACTCTTTCCTGCGGCACAGGAGCAGTGGCCTCTGCCATCGCCGCCTATTTGGAAACTGACCAGAAGCAAACAAGCTTCATTTGTAAGGTCCCCGGAGGTGAACTTAAAGTAAAATTCGATCACAAAGGCTCTCTGCTATTCAGCAATATATTACTAGAAGGGCCTGCACAACAGGTATTTAATGGCAATATTACTATTTGACAATCATTAGCTTTTAACTATGAAAACACGTATTATTTTACTTATTAGTTTATCTTTCACACTACAGCTCACTGCTCAGGTAAGCAACGAGGATTTGAATCGACAGCTTAAAGATGTATTAAACCAGTTTGAATCTTTATCACACCGCTTGGATCAGATGGAGAAATCGATTGACGATTTGATGTGGTTTCAAAAACTTGAAGATATTGCCAAAATAGACAAGGTATATATGTATGGCCCTCCACTGGCGCATGAAAATAACCCTACTGGACAAGGCTATGGAAACCCTGTTAAATTCTGGTCTTACGTTTTTCTTCCTAAAAACCTGGATGAAAATAAAAAATATCCTCTTATCGTTTTTCCTCATGGCGGGGTTCATAGTGATTTCTCCACCTATTATACTCATATCGTCAGAGAATTAATTTCTCAGGGCTATATTATCGTAGCTGCTGAATACCGGGGATCCACAGGTTACGGAGCCGGTCATTACCGAAAAATTGACTATGGCGGGCTGGAGATTGAAGATGTTGATGCATCAAGAAATTATATGCTTGAAAACTATTCTTTCATCGATAAAAAGAGGGTTGGTATCATGGGCTGGAGCCATGGAGGATTGATCAGCCTGATGAATATTTTTGATCACCCTGATCATTACCAGGTTGCTTTTGCCGGGGTTCCAGTTAGTGATCTAATAGCAAGAATGGGCTATAAAGACCAGGATTACAGAGATTTATATGAAGCTGGTTATCATATAGGAAAATCGGCTGACGATAATGTTAATGAATACCGGAGGCGGTCGCCTGCCTGGAATACACACAAAATGAAAAATACTCCCTTATTGATTCATACCAATACTAATGATGCAGATGTAAATGTGCTTGAGGTGGAACATCTGATTAAATCGCTCAAGGCTGATGGCAAAAAGTTCGAATATAAAATCTTCAACGCAATCCCCGGCGGTCATTCTTTTGACCGGATGGATACTCAGAAAGCCAAAGAAATCCGGCTGGATATATACGCTCACATGGGTAAATATCTCACGCCAGAAAAGATACTAAGAAGTATTTCTGATATTGACAAGGCGGCATATCGATAAAAAGGAAGCCTATAATTATGTAATGCTAAGCGTTCTTAATATGCTAAAGCTTTCCGTGCCGTAAATTTAGCTTCTGCTTTAGGCGTGACACCATCATATTTGAACTTATAAACCAGTGGTGAAGCAATGATTGGAAAAGTTCCTGTTAAAGTATTTGTTGCATCATCACCTTCAAAAGCCAGGTATCCATATTTTCCATAATGAGTAACTTTTCTTGCCAGGTTCTTTATAGCTGCAGGATTATTTGTTGCCATAAAGCCAAGAGTTAAATCATTATTCTTCGGATTTGATACTGTGTAAACTACCGAACCTGAATCCAATGCTGTGTTGATTTTTGAAGAAGTTTCTTCAGAAAAACACTCATAATACTCCTTTGAAATCTGAACAGATTCGGCAAATTTATTGTCAAAACCTAAAACCCAGGCTGTTTTATCAGCTGGCAAGAATTCAATATCGGAGTCATAAACAAGTTTTAATACTTTCCCCTGTGCCTGTTGAGTTTGATTCCACATAGTGGCAAGATCTTCATATTCCTTAAGGTCCTTACTTCCCTTTGGAAGGATGATAATTCCATCCTTACTCCCCATAACTTGCGAAATACTTGTTGGGACTTCTTTTCTGTCTAATCTCCTAAAAACATTGAATTGAGGATCGATTTCAATTTTTAAAGGTCTTTTATCAAATGTCATGGAAAAAAACTCTTCTGCTTTATTCAAATCGATATTATTAACCATCACCTCAGTTTCACCTTCCAGATAGTAAACAACTGGAATAAGCAAAGAAAAAACTTCCTCTTTCTGTGTCTGTGATAATTTAAACTTTACGGAATACTTTCCCCTTTTTTCCTTAACAGAAACCTCAGAGAGCTCTATTGTTGGAGCACCTTTTCTATTTATCCATTGATCAAAAAATGCTTGGAAATTATCACCTGTAACATCTTCAAAACTTCTTTTGATATCATTGAAAGAAGCTTTTGTAAATTTATTATCCTCATAGAATCTGGCGTATGCCTCTTTAAACTTTTCATCACCAACCCTGTAACGTAACATCTCATTAAACATCATGCTTTTCCCATATCCTACAGCTTCTTCAGCGGAATTATTTCGTGATAAAAACTCAGACACAGGAAAATCATTTTCCTCATTGACATAGTCGGTATATTTTTGCAAAGTATTACGTCGGTATTCGCCGGCTAATCCTTGTTTCTCCTTAATTAAGTGATCAGCCATATAAACAGTAATACCTTCGCACCAATTTCCTGTTTCATAGTCTACAAAAACACTATTCCCCCAATAATTATGTAAAAGCTCGTGAGGATATGATGAATGAAGTATCCATGGAAATCTGATTACTTGCTCGCCAAGCAGAGTAAAAGAAGGCATACCATAACCGGTTTCCCAAAAATTCTCCACCAGGGCAAATTTTGTATAAGGATAATCGCCTATCAAATCCTGATATAATCTGACATAGTCGGCAGTTACACCCAGGTATCGTTGTGCTAATGCTTCGTCAGGGTTACGCAGAAAAGCCTGTACTAATACATTTCCAAACTGTTGTGAATACTCCGTCCATTTTGCTGCAATAAGATATATCTCATCCATTGGATCGGGTGATACATATTTAATTGCCATCCTTCCATCCACGAGTTCGTTTTTCACTCTCTCTCCCTGGGATACAACATTCCAATCCTTATCGATATTGACAGTCAAATCGAAAGTTGACATTTCTGAAACTTCAAACGAAGGAACCCAGTAGCTTGAGCCAGCCAGATAAACACCTTTTTCAAATATAATCCCACTTGTTTCACTGAAGCCACGAGCGTACTCAGCTGCACCTTCTTCAATCTCATGCTTAATTATTCCTTTATACTGAATAGGGATAATTGCGAATTCACCATCAGATTCAGGATACTTAATACTATACTTTTTTAGAGTAACTGCTCTCTTACTATTAACATCATCAGTATCAAACTCAACAATTTTAATCCTTTCGTCTAGCGAGCTCAATTTCAGATTGTTATTCAAGAAGAAAATTATCCCTTCTGAATTATTGTAAGCTACTGGCAGCTTAATTATGTCAACAACATCAATTGTGCTGGATTGGATGTCCACATCTACTGTTAAAGTATGGTGCATTGTTTGCGAATACGAGGAAAACGCAAACAGTCCGATTATTGAAAGCAATAATAGATTCTTCATTTATTTTTTTGATTTAAATAAGTTATTCAGGAAATAGCACATGATCTCAGACAAGTTACACAAACCCCCAGCCTTTACACATCAATATTAGCGTAGGTAGCATTCTCCTCAATAAACTCACGGCGTGGGCCTACTTCATCACCCATAAGCATAGAGAAGGTGTGGTCAGCCTCGGCTGCATTGATAATAGTTACTTGGCGAAGAGTACGTTCATCAGGATCCATGGTAGTGTCCCAGAGTTGCTGAGCATTCATCTCACCCAGACCTTTATAACGCTGGATATGAACACCTCCTTCTTTCCCACCACCAAGCTCCATAACAACCTGTTCGCGTTGCTGTTCATCCCAAC
>JAUVKA010000407.1 GCA_030592205.1 Bacteroidota bacterium
GGAGAGCACCGAAGAAACGCCTGAAAAAAGGTCAATCTGTGATTCTTTATCTGTTTTTCTGAACATCTTACTCGTAGTTTTGCTAACGACAGCAAGTTAACAAAAATAATGTTAAAAACCTGCACAAATGACTAACAATCAAATGTTTATAACTCTATGAGACATACGTATATTAACAATATTACTAACTAAAATGTACCGCTTCGACTTTTCGGAGTGGACTCAAAATTTAGCATTAAATGATCTGAAGGATCCCATTCAAGACCTAGAATTCCCTGCCAGGAAGTTTGCAAGCTATTGGATAGCTGTTTTGGGCCTGTAGCATTAGCAATATTTGTAGGATCCATTAAAAACCCTGTAAAAAAATTCACAACATCACGGTCTGATTTACCACTGATAAGATTTTGCGAATAATATCCACCACCAGCTTTTATACGTAGAGAATTATTCAACAAATATTTAATTCCAAATCGGGGTTCAGGAACGAGATTCCCCAGGGAAGCATAATAATTCATTCGGATCCCGGGTTGTATCAACCATTTTTCAAAATTGATTTGAACTGACAAATAACCAGCCAAATCAGTAACATCTGTACTCTCATCTACTGAATATCCAAAAGTATTCCTGTTGAGGTAATCAGTGTGTACTCCCAGTATCTGAATTCCCATCTGAAGCTCATGTTGGCCAAACTGGTTCATGAATTCCATCCCCACTTTTATATCCTCAACCTCTGAGTATCTATTGTTATTTAACAATTCCTCCAGATTTAGAGAATACTTAGAATAATTAACATTTGCCCTGATGAGACCAGCTGAATTCACAGGCAGTAAAATTGCCTGTAATCCAATCCCGTAGTTCTTCCATTGGTATAATTGATCCCGGGAGAACTGAACCTTATCGGTAAAATGAAATCCTGTAGCACTTATCTTACTACCGCCCTTGCCTTTATATGTTAGTTTCGATACAAAGTCTGAAAAACTAAATGGCAAGCTATTCTTTTGAATCTCAGGATTCAGATAGGCAGCCGTTTTATCCAAATAAGAGTATTTACCTGAAATTAAAAAGGTGATAGGTTCTGCCTGTTTTGAGAAACGGATGGGCCCTTCCAGAGTAGTATTTGCACTCAATAATCCAACAGAAACCCTTCCGGCTATATGATTCTTATTACCGTCTTTCAGGCTGATATCCATAACTGAAGAAACACGACCTCCATATTTTGCGGGATATCCTCCCGTAAAAATATTGGCATTATTAATGAGATCAGTATCAAATACAGAAAACATCCCCATTGAATGAAAGGGATTATACAATGGAATACCATCCATTAGCACCAGATTTTGTACCGGTGAACCTCCCCGGATATAAAGTTGACCTCCCTGATCACCACTGGATACCACCCCTGGAAGGATTTGAAGATATTGAGCCAAATCTGTACTAACACCCAAAGTTGGAATTTTGGAAATCTGACTGGGGGTTAACCTTGTTTGGGAGAGTTGCACCCTGGATTTTCTCTCCAATAACTTCCCGGAAATTACGGCTGCATCCAGCTGAACATTTGATTTTTCCAGGTGAATATTTATATTTTCTACCTGATCTGCCTTTACCTCGATCCATTGTTGATTTTTATGATAAGCCAGGGATTGACTGATGAGCCTGTATTTTCCTACGGGAATATTACCAAGACTATAATAACCATCCTGCCCTGAAATGCTTCCTATTGTTGTGCTATCAAGATAAATATGCACGGAAATCATGGCTTCACCAGTAGCCTTGTCGAAAACAAAGCCCCGGATAGTCCCTGTTTGGCCATTGACCTTAAGACTGTGAATTAGCAAGGATAAGCTAATCAACACAAATATGTATTTGAATTGCTTCATTGCCATGGATAATTTGCAAAATTTAAAGCTTGGGTTTGCGGATGGACAGCCAGTTTATCATACCAATCAGGAAGCATTGCCTGATGAAACAGGGTGGTTTCATCATAGGCACTAAAAATTCCAAATCCACCTTGAATGTTGCAAAAGGATTGTCCGGTGTGTATTACGGTTTCATATCCTGAGAAACTACGCCTGTAGTCAAATAAATATTGATCCCCAACGAGCAACTTAAATTCCAATGGCCGCTCTAATGCATATCTGCTTACATTTGCCTTAACGGGTATATGTCTTTCTATAAAATCCCACCAATCCGGCCTTTCCAGTGATATACTCATTTCCTGATCTTCTTCTTTTGTACCATTAATCACAGTTCCTATCGGGTAGCTTACAGATTGAAAAACTGTATCTGTATCGGATACTTCAACATAATGAAACAGGCAATTAACCTCGTAAAAGAATACATTGGGAAGACTATTGAAAACCAGTCGTGTTAGATTGGACATCAACATCGGCCTAAAACCCTGAAGACTAAAAAGATTGCAATAAGATGACAAACTTTCTCCAGTCTGCCGGTTTAATATAGTTAACCTGCATTCAGAATCCCCGACAAGATCCAATTCAGTCCAATAAATTAATTGCGATTTGTCATCGAATAGTCCTGTATCCTTATCAAGCAGTTCCGGAGTCATTGCTACAGTGTGCCCTACTCTTTGGTTAAACCGGTAAACCTCCAGGAATACTTCAAGAGAATCCGGATCATAGACCGGAGCTGTGATGGTTTCACCTGTGATGGCTTGGACGAAACTTCTTGATACTCTAATATAATGTTTCGAATCGCGATGGTTTAATAT
Source organism: Bacteroidota bacterium (assembly GCA_030592205.1). GTDB lineage: Bacteria > Bacteroidota > Bacteroidia > Bacteroidales > UBA12481 > JAUVKA01. The sequence goes on from JAUVKA010000407.1 coordinate 2,729, forward strand.
TGCATAGACCACCGGTTTATCTACCAAATCCATCTCCGGAGAAAATTCTTTGGTACAGCTGTTGATAACAATGAGCAGCGTAATTAATAACACATTATAAGTTTGATGAGCTTTCATCTCACATTCTTTTTAACACACCTTAAGGATAGGGCATATTTTTTGTAATAAACGCTATGCATCGAATCCCCAGGCTCGAAAGTTATGGGCCTCAAATTTGATGTATCTTTGGGATAATAGAAAAGGCTGATTCCATAAGGCTCCATTTGATAGGAACCAGTTGAAGTCCAGTATAAACCTCCAGGATCAATAACAGATTGGCCCCACCCAATATATCGTCTACCTGAAAAAGCCAGATTTACACCTTCGTCCCCAATAACGCTTAGGAATATCTTGGGATCTTTGCCATCGCCAACATGATCAACCAGACTGATCCATTCATCATTGCTGGGAATGTACCACCCGGGAGGACAAACCCCCGGAGTTTTTTCGCCATAATTATAATTCATGGCTTCTCCATAGTTGTAATATCCACTTCTTATATCCAGATTGTCAAAATCAGTTTTTCCGTATCTCTCAATAATTCCGTTATCTGTTTGTATGGCCTTCTCCCACATTGAAAGCCATTTACCATGGTGCAAATCCTCCGACATCCACC
>JAUVKA010000018.1 GCA_030592205.1 Bacteroidota bacterium
AAATCCAGAAAGGAATATTCTCGAGATCAGCATTAAAATCCAACTCCCTTGCAAGCTCTCTTGAATGATTTGCTTTTTGTTTTCTGAAGGATATAATTACAACTGGAATAGATTCACCAAGTAATGCAGTATTAACATCTGTCACTTCCGCATGGCTACTTCGAAAAGCTGCTATTCCATTTAAAACTACCTCCTCCGATGGAATGTCCAAAAGTCTGTCGGGGCCGGTAGCATCAAACCCCAGTTTCCCTCCCAGGGCAAATGTCTGGGCTGCATGGTCCAACTCATCTAAAGGACCTTCAGCAAAGAACAAATCTCTTGCAGGATTTACTCTTTTACATACTTCACGAGCTAAATCAGTGTATTCCCGGATATTTGAATCTGCTCCTGTAACAAGAGCGTATTTATTGAACATCATCTGCCCGGCACCCCAGATGGAATTGAGCACTTTCTTCCCTTGTCCCGGGTAATCGAGATGAATTGAAAATATTGCAAGATTGTGTGCTACTCCTGCTGCTGGCATATGCATATCAACAAGTTCAGGAATCATGGTCATTTTTATAGGAGGAAGAAACAGTTTCTCGGTTGCAACTGCAATCCAGGCATCTTCCTGTGGTGGAATACCGACAATAGTAGCAGGATAAACTGCTTGCTTCTTGTGAGTTATACAAGTTACATGGAAGCTGGGATAATAATCTGCCAGGGAGTAAAAACCAGTATGGTCTCCGAAGGGCCCTTCTAAAACTAAATCTTCCTCAGGGTTAAGGTATCCTTCGATAATAATATCTGCATCTTCCGGGACCCAAATATCCTGGCTAAGGCACTTTACAAGTTTCACCGACTTCTTTCTGATGTAGCCTGCAAGTAGATACTCATCAATCCCATCAGGTAAGGGAGCAGTTGCACAGTAAGTATAAACCGGGTCTCCACCCAATGCAACTGCAACCGGCATTTTTTCTCCTCTTTTTTTATAGGCTCGATAGTGCCTGGCACCAGTTTTATGCATATGCCAATGCATACCTGTGGTTTTAGAATCAAAAACCTGCATACGGTACATCCCAAGATTTCTACTTCCTGAATCAGGATCCACAGTATGAACCAGTGGCAGGGTAATAAAGGGGCCCCCATCATGCGGCCAGCAAGTTAATACCGGCAACCGGTTCAGGTCTGGATCAGGCATAACTATCTCCTGGCACCGCCCTTTTTTGCCTGACTTTACAGGAATCCACGAACTTAATCGCTTCAATTGAGGTAAAAGCCTGAGTTTATTTATAAACCCCGGCCTGGATTTTGAAAATCCGCCGGCAATTTGTTCCATTGCATCCGCAAGATCATCAGGATCTTGACCTCGAAAGGCTATTTTTATCCTGTTTAATGACCCAAATGCGTTGATTAATATAGGGAAGGAGGTGCCGGTATTACTAAAAAGAATTGCCTTACCTCCTGCCTTTTGTTTGGAAATACGATCAGCGATCTCCGTAAGCTCACAATTTGGATCAATCCTGACATCAATTTCCAACAGTTCTCCATGCTGGCGGAGCTGTTTGATAAAAGTTTGTAACCCTGATCGAGCCATATAAATAAATTTGCGCGGAGAAAGATAAAAAAAAGGGTGCCAAATATATCGACACCCTTAATAATTATGATAATTATTAATATCTGATTTTTTCTGGCCTATTTTTCCTTGGCTTTATCATCAGCCGGTTTGTCTTCCTTTGCCTCCCCCTTCACTTCTTCTTCATCCTTTTTGGCAACTTCCTCTGCAGCCTCTTCAACAACTTCTTCAACAATCTCTTCAACAGCTTCCTCTGCAGCCTCTTCAACCACCTCTTCAGCTACTTCTTCAACAAGCTCTTCAGCTACTTCTTCAACTGTCTCTTCAACAACCTCTTCGACCACCTCTTCAGCTATCTCAACATTTTCCTCAACAACTTCTGCAGCTACATCTTCTGTTTGCTCAACAGCTTCCTCAATCGTATCTGCAAGCACAGCTTTAGGTGCATCATCTGATTTTTTCTTACCTCGTCTGGATCTACGGGTAGTTGATTTCTCCTTAGTAGCTTCGCCTGCGGCAGATAGCATATTCTCATTATAATCCACCAGTTCAATGATACACATTTCAGCATTATCACCTAAACGAGAACCTGTTTTCAGAATTCTTGTATATCCTCCAGGGCGATCTCCAACTTTTCCAGCAATATCACGGAATAGTTCAGAAATGGCATTCTTGTTTTTAAGATAACTAAAAACTTGTCGTCTGGAATGAGTTGTATCATCTTTGGCCTTGGTAATTAGCGGCTCAACATACACCCTTAAAGCTTTGGCTTTGGCTACTGTAGTCGTAATTCTTTTGTGCTCAATCAACGACACAGCCATATTTGCCAACATCGCCTTCCTGTGCTCACTTTTACGACTCAAATGATTAAGTTTCTTTCTATGTCTCATTGTTCCCTTATTCCTTGTCTAATTTATATTGGACGATATCCATCCCAAAGTTCAAACTCATAACCTTTAAGAGGTCCTCCAGCTCAGTCAGTGACTTCTTTCCAAAGTTTCTGAATTTAAGCAAGTCATTCTTATTGTATGAAACCAAATCACCCAGTGACTCAACATCTGCAGCTTTCAAACAATTCAAGGCCCTGACAGAAAGGTCGAGGTCGACCAGTTTTGTTTTCAGCAATTTACGCATGTGTAATATTTCCTCATCGAATTCCTCATTTTCCGTTTTTTCATCCGAATCCAAAGTGATTTTTTCATCTGAAAATAACATGAAATGGTGAATAAGAATCTTGGCAGCCTCTTTCAATGCATCTTTCGGATGGATTGAGCCATCGGTATCAATGTCCATTATGAGTTTCTCGTAGTCGGTTTTTTGTTCGACACGATAATTCTCAATGTTATATTTAACATTCTTGATAGGTGTAAAAACCGAATCAAGTGCAATTAAACCTATCTCAGAATCAGCAGGCTTATTCTCTTCAGAAGCAACATAACCACGTCCCTTATTAATAGTGAGGGTCATTTGGATTTTTACAGAGGGATCCATGTTGCAGATCAACAAATCTGGGTTCAACACTTCGAATCCCGTAAGAAAATTCCCAATGTCACCAGCAGTAAGAACTTCTTGTCCGGTAACTGTTACCATAACTTTTTCGTCCTCAACTCCTTCAATCTGTTGTTTAAACCTAACTTGTTTCAGATTTAATACAACTTCTGTAACATCTTCAATAACACCTTTTATGGAGCTGAATTCATGATCAACCCCCTCAATCTTCAAGGTGGTGATTGCATATCCCTCCAGGGAGCTTAGAAGGATTCTACGTAGGGCATTACCTATTGTAATACCATATCCGGGTTCAAGAGGTCTGAATTCGAATTTACCATTAAGGTTATCCGATTCAATCATTATCACTTTGTCCGGTCTTTGGAATGCAAGTATAGCCATGAAACAGGTATTAAACAGTTTACTTAGAATACAATTCTACTATTAATTGTTCTTTAATATTTTCTGGAATTTCAGAACGTTCAGGCAGGTTAAGAAATTTCCCCTCCAATTGTTCCTGATTCCACTCAAGCCAGGGTGAACCAGGCCTGGAGATTGCCAAAGAGTCCTGAATAACTTCCAGAGCTTTGGATTTTTCACGAACGCTAACCACATCACCTGGTCGTACTTGGTATGAGGGTACATTTAATACAGATCCATTTACAACAATGTGTCTGTGGCTAACTAATTGACGGGCTCCTGCGCGGGTTGGTGCAATACCGAGACGGTATACAACATTGTCGAGGCGAGCCTCCAAAAATTGCAAAAGAACTTCACCAGTAACACCTTTTGTAGCCTCAGCTTTTTTAAACAAATTAGAAAACTGCTTTTCAAGCACTCCATAGGTATATTTGGCCTTCTGCTTTTCCTTCAGCTGAACTCCATATTCTGAGAGTTTACGTCTCCTTCTGTTTGATCCATGTGATCCAGGAGGATAATTTTTTCGTTCAAAATATTTATCGGCCCCATAAATGGGCTCTCCAAATTTTCTGGCAATTCTGGTCTTAGGTCCTATATATCTAGCCATTTATCTTCAGTTTATCAGTTTTTTTTCTCTCTTTCCTTAGACTCTTCTTCTCTTAGGAGGACGGCAACCATTGTGTGGCATTGGGGTAACATCAACGATTTCAATCACCTCAATCCCACTATTATGGATAGTTCGGATAGCTGATTCACGTCCGTTTCCAGGCCCTTTGGCAAAAACCTTCACCTTCCTCAATCCTGCATCGTAAGCAACTTTAGCGCAATCTGTTGCAGCAATCTGGGCAGCATACGGAGTATTCTTCTTCGACCCACGAAATCCATTTTTTCCACTGGACGACCAGGAAATAACCTGACCGGAATTGTTCGTGAGGGTCACGATAATGTTATTGAAAGAAGAATGTATATGTGCCTGACCCAGAGGCTCAACCTGAACAACCCTTTTCTTGGTGGTTTTAACTTTTTTCTTAGCCATTATATGTATTATTTAGTCGCTTTCTTTTTGTTCGCAACAGTTTTTCTTCTCCCCTTACGGGTACGTGCATTGTTCTTCGTACTTTGCCCCCTGACAGGTAAGCCAATACGGTGGCGAATTCCACGATAAGCACCAATATCCATTAGGCGCTTGATATTCATCTGAGTTTCTGAACGCAATTCTCCTTCAATCTTGAAATTATCATTAATATAATTTCTGATTGCAGAAGTTTGATCATCTGTCCAGTCTTCAACCTTAGTGCTTCTGTCTACACCGGCTCCATCAAGGATCCTTTGTGCGGAGCTTTTTCCGATACCATAGATATAGGAAAGCCCTATTTCACCTCTTTTGTTGTTTGGTATGTCAACACCAACTATACGTGCCATAAACTAATTTTTTATCAATTGAATCTGTTAACCCTGACGCTGCTTAAACCTGGGATTCTTTTTATTGATTACATAAAGCCGGCCTTTTCGGCGAACAATTTTGCAATCCGCACTACGCTTTTTTATAGATGCTCGTACCTTCATGGTTTGCGTGTTTTCAATTTTTATATCTAAAAGTTATTCTGCCTTTCGTCAAATCATAAGGTGACATTTCAACTTTCACTTTATCACCGGGCAGTATTTTTATATAATGCATCCGCATTTTACCTGAAATATGGGCTGTAATAATATGTCCATTTTCCAATTCAACACGGAACATAGCATTTGATAATGCTTCAATAATGGTACCGTCTTGTTCTATCGAGGGTTGCTTAGCCATAAAATTCTAAATAAGTTTCTTTAATTCTTCCTCAATTAATGTAAAATCCGACAAAATATCTGCTCTACCTGGCCTAACTACTACTGAATGTTCAAAATGGGCTGAAACACTACCATCGGAAGTGCGAATGGTCCAACCGTCATCATTCTGAAGAATGAACCTTTTGCCCGCATTGATCATTGGTTCAATAGCAATAACCAATCCATTTTTTAATTTCATGCCGTTTCCTTTACGACCATAATTGGGTACCTCAGGAGATTCGTGTAAATTTCTGCCTATACCATGTCCAACCATTTCCCGAACCACTGAAAATCCATTTCTCTCAGCATGGGATTGAACAGCATACCCAATATCACCCAAACGGCCTCCAACAATTGCCTTTTCAATCCCCAGATATAAGGACTCCTTGGTTACCCTGAGAAGTTTTTCCACCTCTGGAGTTACTTCACCAATTGCGAAGGTGAAAGCAGAATCTCCGTGAAAACCACTCTTATATACACCACAATCAACTGAAACAACATCTCCATCCTTCAACACATAATCTGAGGGTATTCCATGCACAACCTGATCATTAACCGAAATACACAGGGCATTAGGAAAACCCTGATATCCTTTAAATCCCGGAGTTCCTCCATTATCCCGGATAAACTCCTCTGCCCTCTGATCAATCATCTGAGTTTTAACTCCGGGCTTCATCAGAGAAACAATCACCGCATGAGTAGCAGACACAAGAAGATTGGATTGCCTCAGCAGTTTAACTTCTTCGTCTGTTTTATATGTCACCATACAAAGAACGCTATATTACCAGATTAAAGGGCTGCTGCACCACCGGTGCGACCTTTAATGCGGCCTGATTTCATTAAACCATCATAATGACGCATCATCAGATGACTTTCAATTTGTTGCAAAGTATCCAGTACAACACCAACCAGAATCAACAGGGATGTTCCCCCATAAAACTGAGCGAAGTTGGGTTGAACGCCTATAAGCATTGCAAATGTAGGAAGAATGGCGACCAAAGCCAGGAATATTGATCCCGGCAAGGTGATCCTGGACATGATAGTATCCAGAAACTCCACCGTTTTCCTACCAGGTTTAACACCTGGGATAAATCCGCCATTCCTTTTCATATCCTCCGCCATTTGGGTTGGATTTATAGTCACGGCCGTATAAAAATAAGTGAAAATAATGATCATCAAGGCCAGGGTTAGATTATACCAAAACCCTGTGTAATCAGCAAATGCAGTAACAAATCTACCGGCAGATTCCGATTTACCTAATCCACCAAGCATCATAGGCAGAAACATTAGAGCCTGAGCGAAAATAATTGGCATCACACCTGCTGCATTCACTTTGAGAGGTATGTATTGCCTCACTCCACCGTATTGCTTATTTCCCACAATCCTCCGTGCGTATTGCACCGGGACTCGCCTGGTAGCCTGTATCAAAGCGATAGATGCCACAAACACCAGGAATAATAATATCATTTCTACCAGAAGCATTACCATTCCACCCCCTTGCTGCTCAAGTTTAGAAGCTCCCTCTTGTATAAGGGAAACAGGCATTCTCGCGATAATACCGATCATGATGATTAATGAAATACCATTTCCCAGTCCTCTATCGGTTATTTTTTCACCAAGCCACATGACAAACATGGTACCGGCGGTCATTATGATAACTGATGATAGGGTAAAATACACTCCTTTCAGAACAAAGGCTGATTCGGGTATAGTATTATGAAGGTTCATCAGGTAGGTAGGGCCCTGTGCTGTAGTAATAGCAACTGTCAGCCAACGAGTCATCTGATTAATCTTCTTTCTGCCACTTTCCCCTTCTTTCTGCAGTCTTTGAAAATATGGTATCGCTATTCCAAGCAATTGGATAATAATGGAGGCTGAAATATAGGGCATTATCCCTAAAGCCAGGATCGAAGCATTACTGAAGGCTCCTCCTGAAAACATATCCAGCAAGCCCATGATTCCATCGCTGCTTTGTTGCTGCAGACCACCCAATTGAGAAGGATCAACACCAGGAAGCACAATATGAGTTCCAAGGCGATAAACCAGGATTAAACCCATAGTAGTAAGAATACGCTGGCGAAGGTCTTCTATCCTCCAAATATTTTTTAATGTTTCAATAAACCTCTTCATGCAATTAAAGTTTTACTACGGTTCCTTCCTGTGCCTCAATGGCTTTTACAGCAGATTCCGAGAAAGCGTGAGCAGTGACCTCAAGCTTCATGGTTAGGGTTCCTTGACCTAAAATTTTCACCAGAGTATTTTTTCTAGCCAGCCCAGCGGCAACAATCGTTTCCACATCAATACTAGTCAGGGAATCCCTCTCGGCAAGTGCTTGTAATGCACTAACATTAACTCCCTTATATTCCTTCCGGTTAATATTCGTAAACCCGAATTTGGGTACACGTCTTTGAAGAGGCATCTGCCCACCTTCAAACCCAATTTTACGGGAATAGCCCGATCGGGATTGTTGACCTTTATGTCCGCGTGTGGATGTTCCCCCACGTCCTGATCCCTGGCCACGACCAACTCGTTTATTTGGGTGTGAATGACCTTCTGCCGGTTTTAAATTTGTTAAATCCATTTCCTTAACGTCGTTACAAATTACCGATTAAATATCCTCAACTGCTATCAAGTGCCTCACCTTTGCAACCATTCCCTTGATTTGCGGGGTGGCTTCAACTTCAACGGTAGCACTAATCCGGTTCAAACCGAGTGCTTGCAATGTGAGCTTCTGGCGTTCAGTACTACCAATCTTACTCCTAGTTTGTTTGATCCTTATCTTTGCCATGACAGCTGAATTTCCTGTTAACCATTAAATACTTTGTTCATAGATACTCCTCGATGCTGAGCTACTGTAAAGGCATCCCGCAATTCGATCAAAGCTTCCATTGTAGCCTTTACCAGGTTATGGGGATTTGATGATCCCTTGGATTTGGCCAGAACATCTTTTATACCAACACTCTCCAGAACAGCACGCATGGCACCACCTGCCTTAACTCCAGTTCCACTGGAAGCCGGCTTTAGCCAAACAGTTGCTCCTCCGTATTTAGCAATTTGTTCGTGAGGAATAGTTCCTTTATAAATCGGAACTTTTATGAGGTTCTTTTTTGCTGCCTCTACTCCTTTTGCTATAGCGGTTGTTACTTCATTTGCCTTTCCCAGACCCCAACCAACAACTCCATCTTCATTACCAACCACTACGATAGCGGAGAAACTAAAATTACGTCCACCTTTTGTAACCTTCGTTACCCGGTTGATCGCAACTAAACGGTCCTTTAACTCTAAATCGCTGGTTTTTACTTTTCTAACACTTGTAGCCATAATGCTTTAGAATTTTAGTCCGCCTTTCCTTGCGGCATCAGCTAATGATTTAATTCTTCCGTGATACAAAAAACCATTGCGGTCGAAAACGACTTTGCTAATTCCCTTTTCCAAGGCTTTTTCTGCAAGGCGAGTCCCAACCAATTTGGCTTGTTCACTTTTATTTATTCCTGTTTTCTGTGCAATTTCCTTTTCAAGGCTTGAGGCAGCAACCAGTGTATTTCCTGACAAGTCATCAACAACCTGAATAGAAATATGGCGATTGCTTCTAAAAACTGATACCCTTGGACAATCACCTGTCCCGGATAGGTTTTTCCTAATCCTCTTTTTTATTTTCAGTCTGCGATCACGCTTTGATAAAGCCATTTTATTCTTCTTTTAATCTTATTTATTCTAATTATTAGGTCGTTGCACCAGCTTTACCAGCTTTCCGACGAATCTCTTCACCTTCAAACTTGATTCCTTTGCCTTTATAAGGTTCCGGAGGACGAAAAGATCGAATTTTAGCTGCAACCTGACCAATTAGCTGCTTATCAATACTTTTAAGTGTAATGACAGGATTACTCCTTCTTTCAGTTAATGCTTCGATTTTGACTTCGGGTGGTAACTGAAGGAAAATTGGATGGGAATATCCCAGATTTAGTTCCAGCAGCTGGCCGTTTGTAGTTGCTTTGTATCCAACGCCGACCAATACCTGCTTGATTTCGTATCCTTTTGATACTCCCTCAATCATATTAGCGATCAACGAGCGGTATAATCCGTGCAAAGATCTGTGCCTTTTACTATCTGTTGGACGTGTAACCTTAAGAGTCCCGTTTTCAATCTTCACTTCAAGCTCAGGATCAACTTTCTGGGTTAACACCCCCAAAGCTCCTTTCACCTCAACAGTGTTATCCTCCTTCACCTCAACAGTGACACCTTCAGGTACGGTTATGGGTAATTTACCTATTCGTGACATGGAATTTAAATCTTATTTTAATAGACGTAACACAAAACTTCACCCCCAACATTTTCCTTACTTGCCTCTTTATTGGTCATCACTCCTCTTGATGTGGAGAGAATTGCAATCCCAAGGCCGTTCAAGACACGGGGCATACTATCAATACTTGCGTACTTACGCAATCCTGGCTTACTAATTCTTTTTATTGCCTTAATAGCCGGCGCCTTAGATACAGGGTGGTATTTCAGAGCAATTCGAATAACTCCTTGTTTGGAGTCATCCTCAAATTTATAACTCAGGATATATCCTTTCTCAAAAAGGATTTTTGTAATCTCTTTCTTTAGGTTAGAAGCAGGTATTTCTACCACTTTATGCTTCGCCATAATGGCGTTACGTACGCGGGTCAAATAATCTGCAATCGGATCTGTCATTATTGTATTGATTAAAAATTACCAACTTGCTTTTTTAATTCCCGGAATCAACCCTGAAGAGGCCATTTGTCGAAAGGTAATCCTACTGATTCCAAACTGACGCATATAACCTTTAGGCCTTCCAGTTAGGCCGCACCTGTTATGCAAGCGGACAGGTGATGCATTTCGAGGGAGTTTGCTTAATCCTTCATAATCCCCATCAGCCTTCAATTGGGCCCGCTTTTCAGCATATTTTTCCACTAATTTTTTCCGCTTTACCTCGCGGGCTTTCATGGATTCTTTAGCCATAACTACTTCTTGTTAATTTTTTTTAAACGGTAAGCCAAATTTCTTCAGCAATGCCAATCCTTCTTCATCGCTATTGGCTGAAGTAACAAAAGAAACTTCAAGCCCGATTATAGAATGGATCTTATCTATCTCAATTTCCTGAAAAATGATTTGTTCAGTGATTCCAAGAGTGTAATTTCCACGGCCATCCAGTTTTGCAGCGATCCCATTGAAGTCTCTAATTCGGGGCAGCGCAACTGATATCAGTCGTTCCAGGAATTCGTACATACGCTCCCGGCGAAGGGTAACCTTAACACCGATTGGCATTTTCTTACGAAGCTTGAAATTAGATATGTCTTTCTTAGAAAGAGTCTGGATAGCTTTTTGACCAGCTATGGCAGTCAACTCACTCTGAGCAACCTCTATCATTTTTTTGTCGGCAATAGCACGCCCCACACCCTGATTGAGAACAATCTTCTCCAGACGCGGAACCTGCATAACTGACTTATAGTCAAACTCTTTAACCAGAGCAGGTGTTATCTCCTCCAGGTATTTTTTCTTAAGGCTAGGTGTATAGTCCATTACTTAATTTCCTCTCCAGATTTTTTAGCAAATCGCACCAATTTACCCTTGTTATTCAGTCGCCTTCCAATTTTTGTGGGCTTTCCATCCGACGGATCAACAAGCATAAGGTTTGAAATATGAATTGGGGCTTCAGTTTTAAGAATACCTCCTTGTGGCGTATCCGTATTGGGTTTTGTATGCTTGGATGCCATATTAACCCCTTCCACGATAGCTCTGTTTTTTGTACGCAGAACTTCCAGGACCCGGCCCTGCTGGCCTTTCGAATTACCTGCCGTTACCATAACGGTATCGCCTTTTTTGATATGTAGCTTTTTTTGCATTATCCCAGTTTTTCCTCTTACAATACTTCGGGTGCCAATGAAACGATCTTCATATACTTTTCCCTTAATTCTCTGGCAACGGGCCCAAATATCCTGGTTCCACGAATTTCACCGGCAGCATTGAGCAAAACACAAGCATTATCATCGAAACGAATATAAGAACCATCCTGACGACGGATTTCTTTACGCGTTCTGACAACAACTGCTCTGGTTACCGTTCCTTTTTTCAGCTCTCCACCCGGAGAGGCTGATTTGACAGTCACAACGATATTATCTCCAATTGAAGCATATCTTTTACCGGTACCACCCAAAACACGGATACACAGCACTTCTTTTCCGCCGCTGTTATCGGCTACCAATAATCTGCTTTCTTGCTGTATCATGGCTACTTAACCTTTTCAATAATTTCCACTAGTCTCCAGTTCTTATTCTTGCTCAATGGGCGGGTTTCCATTATCCGAACCAAATCACCTTCATCGCAGGTATTTTCAGCATCATGAGCAACGAACCTGGTAGTTTTGTTGACAAACTTACCATAAATGGGGTGTTTCACTTTACGTTTTACTGCCACCACAATGGACTTTTCCATCTTGTTACTGAGAACAATCCCAATACGCTCTTTCCTAAGGTTTCTCTTACCTTCCATGGCTATTCGCTTTTCTGATTTTCACTTTGAGGCCTTCTATTCAATTCTGTTTTCATGCGAGCAATCAGCCTGCGTGAGAAACGGATTTGTAAAGGATTATCGAGAGGGGAAACTGCATGGTTCATTTTCATCCGTGCGAGACTAACCTCCTCCGTATCTAACCTTTCTTCCAGCTCTTTACTGGACAATTCGCGAATTTCAGATATTTTCATTATTCGTTATTTGAACTTTCAACATAATCACGCCGGACAACAAATCTTGTTTTCACCGGTAATTTCTGAGCAGCTAAGCGCATAGCTTCGCGAGCGACCTCCAGGGGCACTCCATCTGCTTCAAACAATACTCTTCCCGGGCTAACACGAGCCACGAATCCGGCAGGTGCTCCTTTCCCTTTACCCATCCTAACCTCTGCAGGTTTTTTAGTAATGGGTTTGTCGGGAAATATCCGGATCCAGATTTGTCCCTGGCGTTGCATGTAACGAGTTACAGCAACACGAGCTGCTTCAATCTGTCTACCGGTCATCCAGGTAGTTTCCAGAGATTTGATCCCAAAAGATCCGAAAGCAAGCTGGTGGCCACGCTGGGCATTACCCTTCATGACGCCTTTTTGCTGCCTTCTGAATTTAGTCTTTTTCGGTTGTAACATTATGGTATCCTTTTAACCGAAGATTATCCTCTTCTTTTCTTAAATCCTTTTTTAACATTCTTTGCTCCAACATTTGGAGAAAGATCCCTCTTACCATACACTTCGCCCTTACAGATCCAGACTTTTATGCCAGTGGTGCCTACCTTAGTATTGGCTTCTGCCAGTGCATAATCAATATCTGCCCGTAATGTATGAAGCGGGGTACGGCCTTCCTTATACATCTCAGACCTTGCCATTTCAGCTCCATTGAGTCGTCCTGAAATCAACACTTTGATCCCTTCAGCACCCATTCTCATGGTAGATGCAATAGCCATCTTAATGGCTCTTCTATAAGCTATACGGCCTTCGACCTGACGAGCGATGTTATTTGCAACGATCATGGCGTCAAGTTCAGGTCTTTTAATCTCGAAAATATTAATTTGAACTTCTTTTTTCGTGATCTTTTTCAATTCTTCTTTCAGCTTATCAACCTCCTGGCCTCCCTTGCCAATAATAATACCCGGGCGTGCTGTATGCACTGTGATCGTTATCAACTTTAATGTACGTTCAATAATGATCTTTGAAATGCTGGCCTTTGCCAATCGGGCATTGAGGTATTCACGAATTTTATGGTCTTCAATAAGTTTAGCGCCAAAATCCTTGCCTCCAAACCAGTTTGAATCCCATCCATTGATGATACCCAGACGATTGCTGATAGGGTTTACTTTTTGTCCCATTTATGCGTCAGTTTTTTCTTCTTGTTTCGTACTATCCAGATAAATGGTTACATGGTTTGAACGCTTCTTGATTCGGTGCGCACGTCCTTGCGGAGCGGGTCGCAAACGTTTCAGAACACGGCCGGAATCCACGTATACCTCTTTAACATACAAATTGATATCTTCAATTCGTACGTCTTCATTTTTGGCCTGCCAGTTTGCAATTGCGGACATTAGAAGTTTTTCCAGTTTTATACTGGCTTCCTTCGGATGGAAATGAAGCATGTTTAATGCTTTGTTCACCTCCACGCCACGAATCATATCAGCCACCAGGCGCATCTTCCGGGGAGAAGTAGGATTATTTCGCAACATGGCGAAATACTGAACTTTCATCTCATCCTTATTACTTTGTGCTATTTCATGCTTTCTAGAACCCATTTTCAATTGGCTTTACTATTTTTCAATCTTGCTTTTTATCTCGTGGGTTTATCTTTTCTTATTTCCTGCATGTCCCCTGAAAATCCTGGTCGGAGCAAATTCACCCAATTTATGTCCTACCATGTTTTCAGTGATATAAACAGGAATAAATTTGTTTCCATTATGTACCGCTATGGTATGACCAACAAATTCCGGTGGTATAATGGAGCGGCGGGCCCAAGTTTTCACAACCGACTTTTTACCTGTTTCAGACATAGCCAGAATCTTCTTTTCCAGCTTGAATTCTATATAGGGACCTTTTTTAAGTGAACGGCTCATAATCTCGCAGAATTTCTGAATTACTTACGTTTTTCGAGAATAAATTTATTTGATGCTTTCTTTTTGGATCGGGTTTTAAATCCCTTTGCCAATACGCCTGTACGCGAGCGAGGATGTCCTCCTGACGCACGGCCTTCTCCCCCACCCATTGGGTGATCTACCGGGTTCATCGCAACCCCACGAACACGAGGGCGACGACCTAACCATCTAGAACGACCTGCTTTCCCGGAACGTTCCAGACCATGATCTGAATTTGAAACTGTACCAATGGTGGCACGACAAGTAACAAGTATTAGTCTGGACTCGCCTGAGGGCATTTTCAGAATTGCATATTTTCCTTCTCTGGAAACCAACTGAGCATATGCTCCAGCGCTCCTGGCCATAACACCACCCGCACCAGGACGAAGTTCAATATTATGCACTACTGTACCCAGTGGAATATCTCCTAAAGGAAGTGTATTACCTACCTCAGGTGCTATGCCTTTGCCAGAAAGAACTTCCTGGCCAACTTCGATACCTGTTGGTGCAATTATATAACGCTTCTCACCATCTACATAATTCAACAATGCAATACGTGCAGTACGATTTGGATCATACTCAATACTCGCCACTTTTGCGGGAATACCGTCCTTGTCTCTTTTAAAATCAATCAAACGATAACGACGCTTATGACCTCCACCTAATTGGCGAACAGTCATCTTGCCCCTGTTATTCCGTCCTCCACTCTTCTTCATGGGCCTTAACAAAGACTTCTCCGGTACCGATTTGGTAATCTCATCAAAGCTACTAATGACTTTCGTTCTTTGACCCGGAGTTACTGGTTTAAATTTTCTTACTGCCATTTTCTATATTAGATATTGCTGTAAAAATCAATCTTATCTCCCTCAATCAGGGTTACGATAGCCTTTTTATAAGCAGCAGCCTTACCCTGAACAACACCTGTACGCGAAAATCGCGACTTGGCTTTGCCACCATACCTCAATGTATTAATGTTAATTACGCTAACATCATACATTTCCTCAATCGCATTTTTAATTTCAATTTTATTTGCCTGCCTCTCAACGATAAAGCCAAATTGATTCCGCTTTTCGCTGAGTTCGGTCATTTTTTCCGTAACGATTGGTTTTATTAAAACACTCATGACAAACAGTTCTTAGTATCCAAAATTCTGTTCAATAGCTTCAACTGAACTCTCGACAAATGCAAGTTTCGATGCGTTCATTATGTCGTATGTGCTTAATTCTGAAGCTGTTACAATCTTTACACCCGACAAATTTCGAGACGACAAATATACGTTATTATTTGCTTGTTTTAAAACGAAAAGCACCTTTTTCTCGTTAATATTTAAGGTCTGTTGTAATGTGACCATATTTTTGGTCTTCACCTCTTCAAAATTAAAGTCTTCAACGACCATAATAGCCCCATCTTTTGCCTTATAACTAAGGGCAGATTTCCTGGCTAATTGCTTCACTTTTTTATTCAATTTGAAGCGATAATCACGCACTCTTGGGCCGAATACCCGTCCTCCTCCACGGAAGATTGGGGACTTAATAGATCCCGCGCGTGCGGTACCAGTTCCTTTTTGTCGTTTGATCTTTCTGGTTGAGCCAACAATTTCTGCTCTTTCCTTTGTCTTATGGGTGCCTTGCCGGTTATTGGCAAGAAATTGTTTCACATCAAGATAAATTGCATGATCATTAGGCTCAACAGCATAAATATCATCAAGCAATTCAACACTGCGCCCTGACTCCTCTCCGCTGGTTTTATATACAGGTAGTTTCATCTCATTATATTATTAACATATTAGGCATTCGATGTAGCTCGCCAAGTAATGTTTTTCGTGTGTGTGAAACAAATTCTTATGGCTCGGTTCATCTGTGTTATTTATTAAATTGAAGGGTCATTTCGAATTACTTTTCAATCACTATGTATGAACCTTTTGCACCGGGAACTGATCCCTTCACAATCATCAAATTATGTTCGGGAACAAGCTTCAGGATTCTCAGGCTAATTTGCTTAACTGTAGTTCCGCCTGTTTGTCCGCCCATTCTCATTCCTTTAAAAACACGGCTAGGATAAGACGAAGCGCCCAGTGAACCAGGAGCTCTTAATCTGTTATGCTGACCGTGGGTAGCATCATTAACACCTTTAAATCCATAACGTTTGACAACGCCTTGAAATCCTTTACCCTTAGAGGTTCCAGATACATCAACCCAGGTGTCATCGTTAAATGTTTCAATCGTGATAATATCACCAAGATTAACTGTTTCACCAGGATCAAGCATGAATTCAGCTAATCTTCGTTTTGGTGTAGTCCCGGCCTTTTTAAAATGACCGATCATAGCACGGGTAGTATTTTTTTCTTTTTTATCATCGAATGCTACCTGTGCTGCTTCGTAACCATCTCTTTCGGCAGTTTTTATCTGGGTAACCACACAAGGACCCACCTCGATAACGGTGCATGGAACATTTTTTCCATTATCATCGAATACCGAAGTCATTCCAATTTTTTTCCCAATTAAGCCTTGCATTTTTCTATTCCGTTAGAATTAGACTTTTATTTCAACTTCCACTCCACTTGGTAATTCCAGTTTCATCAGGGCATCAATAGTTTTTGCCGTGGAACTGTAAATATCAATCAACCTTTTGTATGAAGAAAGCTGAAATTGCTCTCTCGATTTTTTATTAACAAATGGTGATCTCAGAACGGTAAAAATACGTTTGTGGGTTGGCAAAGGTATAGGGCCACTAACCACAGCACCTGTTGATTTAACCGTTTTCACAATCTTCTCAGCAGACTTGTCCACCAAATTATGATCGTACGATTTCAACTTAATTCTAATTTTCTGACTCATCAGTTATTATTTTTACTACAATAATTCTACTCTTCCAAAAACCCGTTTTAAAACGGTTTCGGCGATTCCCCTAGGCACAACGGCATAGTGTGAAATCTCCATTGTTGATATGGCGCGCCCTGAAGTAAGCGATCTCAAAATGGTAACATAGCCGAATTGTTCGGCCAGGGGAACCATTGCTTTAATGAGCTTGGATCCTGATTTTGATTCCATTCCTTCAACCTGACCACGCCTTTTGTTCAAATCGGCGATTATCTCACCCATATTTTCTTCCGGAGTATTAATCTCCGTACTCATTATGGGTTCCATTAGGACAGGACCGGCTTTTTCTCCAACACTTTTAAAAGCTTTTTGTGCTGCAATCTCAAAGGATAGTTCATCGGAATCAGCATTGTGAAAAGAAGCATCAATAAGATCAACTTTCAAATTCACCATTGGGTATCCGGCAAGAACTCCTGAATTCATCGCTTTAGAGAAACCACGTTCAATTGCCAGGATCAAGTTTTTAGGAACTTTGTTTGCAGGAATCCTGGACTCAAAATCAAGTCCTTTGAAATCCTTATCTGCCGGACTAAGCTCAACTGTTATATCAGCAAATAGAGTTTTACCGGCAATTTCATTTTCAAAGATTTCCTGATGGATAACTGATCGCGTAAAAGACTCTTTATAAGCTACCTGTGGTTTTCCTTGGCTAATCTCAAGTTTAAACTCCCTTTTCAGTCGATCTATTAAAACTTCGAGATGAAGTTCACCCATTCCACTGATAATAGTTTGTCCGGAATCATCATCCACTTTAACTTGAAAAGTGGGATCCTCATCAACAAGTTTATCAAGTGCTAATGAAAGCTTTTCGATCTCTTCCTGGGATCTGGCTTCCACTGCAATCCCAATTACCGGATCAGGGAAGTCTATCGATTCGAGAAATATTTTATGACGATCGTCACAAAGAGTATCTCCCGTCTTGATACTTTTAAATCCAACTACTGCACAAATATCTCCTGCTTCCACTTGGTCCTTCGGGTTCTGCTTATTGGCATGCATCTGATATATCCGGGTTATTCTTTCCTTCTTTTCGGTTCGCATATTAAAAATAGAGGCTCCCGACTTTATTACCCCGGAATAGACCCTGATGAAAGCCAGTCGGCCAACGAAAGGGTCAGTTGCAATTTTAAAAGCTAAAGCTGAAAATGGAGCTTTTGCATCTGGTTCCCGTGTTATCTTTTCATGGGAACGAGGATGCTGACCAACCACCACTCCAACATCGAGTGGGCTGGGCAGATATGCAGCAATTGCATTAAGCAGAGGCTGCACCCCTTTATTCTTAAAAGCTGAACCACATAAAACCGGAACAAATACCTGTTTAATACTAGCTTCCCGAATAGCTTTTTCAATTTCTTGAATCTGGATGGAATCTTTATTATCGAAATACTTTTCCAACAAAGCGTCATCTGTTTCACAAACTGCCTCAAACAGTTTCTCTCTCCACTCAGCTGCCATTTCCTTCATATCATCCGGAATCGGCAAAGTTTC
>JAUVKA010000304.1 GCA_030592205.1 Bacteroidota bacterium
GCCTTACGCCTCAAGCCTTACGCCTTAGGTATAAGTAGAGCCTCAAGCCTTCAAATGGGGGGTATAGCCAATGAAAAGCACAGGAAATATAAGTAATTATCCCTGGGGCCATGAGAAGCCTTACAATGATTTTTCCTCCTATTTTCGGAAGCTTTTCGACTGTAGGGTACAGAAGATATCCATAGATGCAGGATTTACCTGTCCGA
This sequence comes from Bacteroidota bacterium, assembly GCA_030592205.1. Taxonomy (GTDB): domain Bacteria; phylum Bacteroidota; class Bacteroidia; order Bacteroidales; family UBA12481; genus JAUVKA01. Next base: position 207 of record JAUVKA010000304.1, read on the forward strand.
ACCGTGATGGAAGCAGGGGTAGGGGTGGTTGTACTTTTTGTGATAATAAAACTTTTAATCCGGCCTATTGCTTACCGGAAAACACCGTGAGTAAGCAGCTTGATCAAGGGATTTCCTTTTTCAGTGAGCGCTATAAGACTCAGAAATATCTGGCTTATTTTCAAGCTTACTCGAATACCTATGCTTCTCTGGATCATCTGAAAGTATTGTATGAGGAAGCCTTATCTCATCCAGGGGTTATTGGTTTGGTGATCGGTACAAGACCTGATTGTATTTCAGAGGAGTTGTTGATATATCTGGCTGAGCTTAATGAAAAATACTTTATCAGCCTTGAATTTGGAGTTGAATCTACTCTTGACCGCACTTTAAGCAGGGTTAACAGAAGGCATACTTTTGGGGAAGTTAAGGAAGCCCTGAAGGCATGCTCTGCTTATGAATTTAATGTAGGAGTACACTTGATATTAGGTTTGCCTGGTGAGAATGAAGCTGACATCCTGTCGCATGCTGGAATACTATCTGCTTTGCCATTTAACTTTCTAAAGCTTCATCAGCTTCAGATTATTCGCGGAACACAGATGGCTAAAGAATATGAACTGCAATCAGGTGATTTTATACAGTTTACAGCCGAGCAGTATATCGATCTTACAATTCGTTTCCTGGAACTGTTGAGACCGGATATTATTCTGGAACGATTTATCAGCCAATCCCCTTTAGATAAATTGATTTCGCCAAGATGGGGCCTCAAGAATTATCAGTTTACCAACAAGCTTGTAAATGAGATGCTGAAAAGAAATACCTGGCAAGGACGAAAAGTGACGGGTGACGGGTGACGGGTGAAAAAAGGTTACGAAAGGTTAGTTAGGGTGACTACAATGAGACCGTAGCCTGGGGGCTGGTCCCCCAGGATGATGGCAAACTTTAGTCCAACAGACACTTGCAACCGGAACCCGCAACCCGCAACAATTCTTACCGGCTTTCCGCGACTTTCTCAACCTCACTCAAAACCCGCATGATATTTCCTCCCCAGATCTTCTCAATTTCATTTTTTGAATATCCCCGGCGAACTAATTCTACGGTAATATTACCCATCTCACTAACATCGTAGCAATCTTCTATTCCACCACCTCCGTCAAAATCTGTTCCAATACCAATGTGGTCAATTCCAGCTACTTCTACAACATGATCAATATGGTTCACAACATCTATAACGGTAGCTAACTTGCTTGGGTATTTCTTGCGCAGGCTGCGAAACTCATTCCGGGCTACTTCCATTTCTTCTTCAGAAAGATCCTGGAAATTACTGTACTTTGTTCTTAATGCTGCCTCTGCTGCATCTTTCTCAGGATTAGCTTCGGGAGCCAACAAGTAATTAGAAAGGATACACATTTGAATAACACCGCCATTTTCTGCCAGGGCAAGCAACATATCATCTTTCAAATTCCTTGGGTTTTCACAAAGAGCCCATGCACAGGAGTGAGATGCAATGATAGGAGCTTCACTAACTTTAATAACATCATAAAACGATTTGTCAGAAGCATGGGACATGTCAACCATGATGCCCAGTTTATTCATTTCTTCAACAACCTGGACTCCAAATTCTGATAGGCCGTCATGCTCTGGTCCGTTCCGGTCAGTACTTGAGTCACAAATAGAGTTGTTTTTGGTATGGCATAGGGTGATATACCTTGCCCCTTCATCAAAAAACTCCTTTACTTTGCCCAGATCTTCACCTATAGGATATCCATTTTCAATACCTATAAAAATTGCCCTTTTCCCTTCTTTCTCAAGGCGGTATGCATCATCAGGGCTAGTTGCTAAGCCCACAATGTTACGGTGCTTCTCAACTACTTTATGGATGGCTCCAAAAGTTTTTTTGGCCCGGTCATATGCTTTTGCATTGCCTTCAGCATCCCTGGGTCCCTGGCCGGTGAAAACAGCAAAAAATATTCCATCCAATCCTCCTTCTTTCATTCTGGGAAAATCCACTTTCCCTCCACCTCTTTTCCTTGGATCATGTCTTTCAGCAATATTGAAATCAGGATTATTTAACCTCATTGGTGTATCGGTGTGTGAATCTATGGTCAGAACCTGATCGTGGATTTTGTTTGCCTTATCAATAATTTCTTGCTCTGTAAGCTCACCTGCACATCCTGCAAACATGAATAACACAAAGGAGATAACAGAAAGGGGGAGTAATGCTCTTTTCATTTTTCTGAATTTTTGTAGATCTAAAAGTAAAAAGAAAAGTAAACTATCTTTTTCTTTTAACTTTTTTTAACGGAGGTCTGTTGAGCAGTTGCTTGATAAGATCAGGTCTGTTAATTTTCATCAGATCCTTTCTGATTTCTGCCTGTTCTTCTTTTTTATGCCAAAAGAAAAATCGTCTTTGAGCTCTTTTATCCTCCGGTCTGGTATCAACGTATACAGGTTTCAAACTGTAAGGATCAAGGCCGGAGTAAAACATCACTGTGGCTAGTGTCATTGGTGTAGGAGTAAAATCCTGAACCTGCTCCAGCCGAAAGTTTAGGTCTTTGGTTTTTACTGCTAATTCAGCCATGTCCTTCTTTTTACAGGATGGGTGAGCTGAGATAAAGTAGGGGATAAGTTGTTGGTTAAGCTTGTATTTATGATTGATCTGGTCAAATATCTTCCTGAATTTAAGAAACTGGCTAAAGGGAGGTTTTCGCATTACCCGGAGAATTGGTGCATGAGTATGTTCCGGGGCCACCTTTAGGCGTCCGGATACATGATGCCGAATTAGTTCCTCAGGGTATTTTTGATGGCTGGATTCTTTTTTTTGATTTTCCGACATAAATAGGTCATAGCGTACGCCGGATCCAATAAATGCTTTTTTTATACCGGGAAGTTTTCTGACTTTCTGGTAGAGATCAATAAGAGGAGTATGATCAGTACTCAGGTTAGGGCAAATTTCCGGATCGATGCAGGAGGGCCTAAGGCACTTTTCACAGGGACCAAGCTTGCGGCCAGCCATCATATACATATTGGCTGAAGGACCGCCAAGATCAGATATATAACCTTTAAAACCAGGCATTTCAATGACTTGTTTAACTTCCCTTATAATCGAGTCAGGTGATCTGCTTTGGATAAACTTGCCCTGGTGTGCTGAAATAGTGCAAAATGAACAACCGCCGAAACATCCTCTGTGAATATTTACTGAGAAGCGAATCATTTCAAATGCAGGGATCAATGGCTTCTTCCAGTATTTGGGATGAGGCAGGCGCGTAAAAGGCAGACTATGATAGGAATCTAGCTCAGGAGTGCAGGTGGGAGGGAGAGTTGGGTTGATCACTACCATCCCTTTATTAACCTCCTGGATAAGCCTGGGAGCTGAAAGTACATTGGACGTTTCTTCAATGATCCGGAAGTTCTTAGCAAAGGCTTTTTTACTATTCAAACAATCCTGGTGCGGGTTTAGGAAAATGCTCTCAAGTTCATCAACAAGCGGTAAGTCGTTCTTATTTGGAAGGAAATATCCAATTTGAGGAATCTTCCTGATTTCACTGGTTTTTGCTTCGGACTCCAAATCCATTTCCAGTACATCAACAATCTGACTGATAGTCTTTTCCCCGTTTCCGTACACCAGGTAATTTATATTATTATCAGCAAGAATAGATGTATGCAGACTATCGTCCCAATAGTCATAATGACTCAGTCGCCGTAAGCTGGCTTCAATCCCACCGGCAATAATCAGGCTGTCGGGAAATAATTTTCTGATAATCGAGGAATAAACCTTAACGGCCCGATCAGGCCGGAATCCAGCCTTATTTCCGGGAGTATATTGATCATTGCTTCTTCGCCTTTTATTGGCAGTATAATGATTAATCATGGAATCCATATTACCGGCAGTAACACCAAAAAACAATCTGGGTTTTCCAATTTTTTTGAAATCACGCAGATCATCTTTCCAGTTGGGCTGAGGAATAATAACAACACGCAGTCCCTTGGATTCCAGCACTCTACCAATAACTGCTGCACCAAAAGCCGGATGATCAACATAGGCATCACCTGAGAATAATATCACATCAGCCTGATCCCAGCCCCGCCGTTCCATTTCCTTCCGTGTGGTTGGTAACCACGGATCGGATGAGCTTGCCGAAGGATAGTATTTTGGATCTGGTAAAGCCACTTTTTTATTGATTATTGCTATTCAGGTTAAGAAAAGAGCTGTCGCCATAACTAAGAAAGCGAAAATCATGGTCAATCGCATACTTGTATACTGATTTCCAATCTTTACCCAGAAATGCAGCTACTAATAGCAGGAGGGTGCTGCCGGGTTGATGGAAATTAGTGATCAAACGATTGACCAGACGGAACTTATAACCCGGTACAATGATCAAGCGGGTAGAGAATCTGATCTCATCCATCTCATGATTATCAAGGTAAGAAAGAAGAAGGCCCAGACTTTCATCGGAGGAAAGCTCAGGATGGTCAAGGTAAGGTTCCCACTGACTAACAAGCTGATCTTGTAATTCAACATCTTTGTTAATGAAGACTTTCAAGCCCAACCAATAAAGACTTTCAAGCGTTCGTAAAGAAGTTGTACCAACCGCGGTTATTCCGGTTGCCAGGTGATGGATAAGCTGGTTCAATGTTTCCCTTGACACCAAAAGGGATTCAATATGCATGTTGTGATCAGATATTTTTTCAGATTGTACCGGTCGGAATGTACCTGCCCCGACATGTAAGGTTACTTCCTCAATTCTGATGTTTTTTGATTGAAGAGATGAAAAAACTTCTGAGGTGAAGTGAAGTCCGGCAGTTGGTGCGGCAACTGATCCGCTTTGCTGGGCATAAATGGTTTGATATCTTTTTTTGTCGCCCTCCTCAGCTTTTCGGTTCAAATAGGGAGGAATGGGAGTGGTTCCGGCCATTTCCAGAATATCGGCAAAGCACAGATCTGTCTGGGTCCATTCAAAGCGTATAAGAAACTGGTTAGTATCATGTTGGATCTGTGTGGCTTTCAATTCGACTATTCGCCCCTTATTAGCGATGCTTTTTGCTAAGCTTCCACTTTTCCATTTCTTAGCATTTCCAACCAGACAC
>JAUVKA010000050.1 GCA_030592205.1 Bacteroidota bacterium
ACTCACTGTCGCAGAATGACAATAAGCCAATGTACACCTTCAACACCCAGGATATTGCCACTCTGAGGAATCAGACCGAAATTGCCATCGCGGCCCTCGATCTGATCCGTGTGGTGCCTAATCCTTACTATGGTAACTCGGCCTATGAGCGCAGTCAGTTCGATAATGCGGTGAAAATTATCAACCTTCCAAAAACATGTACAATTTCAATTTTTTCTCTTAGCGGCAACCTCGTCAGAAGAATGACCAAAGATGCAGAACAGACCTGGTTGAAATGGAATCTTAAGAACCAGTATGGTATTCCAATTGCCAGTGGTGTATATATTGTTCACATAGATGCTCCTGGAATTGGGGAAATAGTTCTAAAATGGTTTGGGGCATTACGCCCTCAGGATTTACATAGCTTGTAGGCGGTAGCAAGCTGAATATGCCCTACCTTTGAAGAAATTATTGAATAATGAATGCTTTTGAAAACTTCAATCTTTCGAGCCAATTAAGTAAGGCAGTTGATGAATTAGGTTTTGAGAAACCAACTCCCATTCAGACAGAGGTTTACAATATCATCCTTTCTGGTAAAGATGTGGTGGGAATAGCTCAAACAGGTACAGGGAAAACATTTGCCTACATGCTCCCATTACTTCGGGATATAAAGTTTTCAAAGCAAGTTCATCCCAGAGTATTAATTTTGGTTCCCACAAGGGAATTAGTAATTCAAGTGGTTGACCAGATTGAAAGCCTGACTAAATACCTGACTATTCGCACCTTAGGGGTATTTGGCGGAGTAAACATCAACACACAAAAACAAAATCTTGTTCAGGGCACAGACATTCTGGTTGCAACACCAGGCAGATTATATGATTTAGTGGTAGCCAGAGCATTACAACTTAAAGCAGTTAAAAAAGTAGTGATCGACGAGGTGGATATCATGCTGGATCTTGGATTTCGTTTTCAATTAACTAATATCTTTGATTTTCTTCCAGATCGTCGGCAAAGCATAATGTTTTCAGCAACGATGACTGATGATGTTGATGTCTTTATTGATGATTTCTTTATTGCACCTGCCAAAATTGCTATTGCGGTAAGTGGAACGCCTTTAAATAATATCTCCCAAAAATGCTATCCTGTAAAAAACTTCTACACCAAAGTTAATCTGTTAATGCACTTGTTAACAGACAAAAATGAATATCAAAAAGTTTTAGTCTTTGTTTCCAAGAAAAAAAAAGCTGATAGCTTATTTGAAGCTTTAGAAGAGAATCATGGATCAGAAACAGGCATAATCCATTCTAACAAAACACAGAATTACAGAATAAAAGCAGTCAAACAATTTGATAAGGGAATCAACAGGGTATTAGTTACTACCGATGTAATGGCTCGAGGATTAGATTTAGAAAACGTCACTCATGTAATCAATTTTGATACGCCTAATTTTCCGGAAAATTACATGCATCGTATAGGAAGAACAGGTAGAGCAGAAAAGGAGGGTAAAACAATCTTGTTTTATACCACTAAAGAACAAGATGCTAAAGAAGCGATAGAAAAATTGATGGATTACGAGATTCCATTGATGGATTTTCCGAGTGAAGTTGGGATTTCAAAAGAATTAATCCCTGAAGAACGACCGAAAGATAATTCCCCTAATCCTAATCGGAACATAAAAACGGTATCCAGAGGAGCTGCCTTTCACGAAAAGAAAGATAAAAACAAAAAAACCAATCAAGGAGGATCCTATTTAAGGAAAATGAAAACCTACAAAAAGCCACAAACAAGAGGGGATAAGATTATGAACAGACGAAAAAAAAGGAAATAGATATAATTGTGAATTCGAAATTACAGCATCCTTCGCATTTATCCGCGGCATAGAATATCCATTGGGCAGCATTAAAATAAGAATGTACCTTTACGGAATAAATAAAAATTACTATCATGGCAAAATCTCAAGATGCAAAGAAAAACGTAAAAAAAGCACCCCTTAAAACTGCAAAAGAAAAAAAGGCAGAAAAAAGAGCTAAGAAGGCTGATAGAGATTAACCCGATGACTAATAGTCGCCATCATCCCGGGGCATCCCGATACGCTGGCGCTATCGATCGGAATTTCGCAAGCTCAACAAGCCAGGGCTAACAAATGTTAGATAGTTTATATCGCCACATAAGGAGATTTGGAATCAAAGGAATTCGGGTTTTCTTTTACATTGGGTTAAATTATACTAAAAAGATTTTCCTGCCCAATATTATTCATCCAATAACTCTCAGAAACGGGACAAGCGACATCCGTACTTTTAATCAAGTATTTTTACATAACGATTATAACATACCTCTATCATTCGCCCCAAAAGCTATTGTTGATGCCGGGGCCAATATTGGTTTGAGTACTGTTTTTTTTAAAAATAAATATCCGGCCGCCAAAATCATAGCTATAGAACCAGAAAATTCAAATATCGAGTTACTCAAAAAAAACACAATAAATTATGAAAATATTTACTTGCTGAAGAAGGCTTTATCGAACGTCAGTAATCAAGATATGAATGTCAATGATTCTGGTAATGGTCATTGGGGATTTGTAACTGTATCAACGAAAAATAGTGAAAATGGAGTTTTCAAAAACTCTGTAAAAACCATTACTATTAATGATATAATGAAGGAGAATGAACTTGAGTTTATTGACATCTTGAAAATTGATATTGAAGGTGCTGAAAAAGAGTTATTTGAATCTAACATCGAGAACTGGCTGCCTAAGATAAGATGTTTAATAATAGAGCTTCATGATAGAACGAAACCTGGCTCCTCCAAGAGCTTTTTTAAAGCAATTAGTAAATATGATTTTTCATTTTCCAGCAAGGGAGAGAACCTTGTATTCATAAACAAAAACATAAAACTTCAAACAATTGAGTAAACGGTTTGACAATCGGCAAATATGAGAGTACTCCTTTCACGCCCCATTTCCAACTAAAATTGCACCTGACTGCTAATCAGTCGACTGCAACAGACGAGCAAATTCAGAGTTCAAAAGGTAATTGTATTATCATGAAATTTAATCTGACAGCAGTAAAATCAACCATATTTAAAATCAGGTCTTATTTTGCCTCAACTATAAGATCTTTTATTGTCATGAAAGATTACTGGCTTAACAATTACAAAGAAGTGATTTGGATCATAGGAGATGGACGAAGTGGTACAACCTGGGTATCTAATCTAATCAATTACGATAAAAAATACCGGGAAATGTATGAACCTTTTCACATCAGCTCTATTGATGAGATGAAGAAAAAATCATACCATCCATACATCAAACCAAATAATTCGAACCCGGAATTTCTAAAAATATTCTCTGATGTTTTTAGTGGTAAATTTCGTCATCCCAGAGTCGATAATGGTAATAATCGTTTTTTCTATCAGGGTCTTTTGATAAAAGATATTTTCGCAAATTTATTTGCCTATGAGGCTTATTTACAATTCCCTGAGATCAAACCCATACTACTAATTCGAAACCCATTTGCTGTGGCACTATCAAAATATAAAAAGCGTCATTGGCCCTGGATGACAGACCCAAAAGATTTTTTAAATCAATCAGAACTGCTGGAGGATCATCTATACCCTTTTAAAAACTTAATAATAAATATAAGTGAAAATGGTGACTACATTCAACGCCAAATTCTAATTTGGTCAATACTAAATTATATCCCACTTCATCAGTTCCCATCCAGTAAGATACATGTCGTATTTTACGAGGATATATTAATTAATCCCAATTACGAAATTTCAAAAATCCGTAATTATGCGAATCCAAAAAAAACTAAAAAACAGGTAAACATCAGAGAAGAAATAATCAGACGACCAAGCAAGGTTTCCAATCAGGGGAAATCCATTTTCCCAATTTGTGATTTTAAAAAGGAATTAACAAAAGATCAAATTGAGTCAGGTACGAAAGTATTAAGTCATTTTGGTTTTGAGCATTTATACAACAATGAATGCATACCGAATAGGTCAGTATTAGAAAACATATTAATTGACAACAGTCCATCATGAAACAAATCAAATCCCATTATTGAATAGACTGCTCCACCCGTTTTCATCATTGAAATTAATACTATAATGAAGATAAACTATTTAATTATTGCACATAATAATTTTCACCATTTAAACAGCTTGATAGAGACTTTGGATGAGGAAAATGTTAATTTCTTTATTCATATAGACAAAAAATCAAAACAACAATATCAATCAAATAAAAGCAATGTCCATATCATTAGTGATAGAGTAAAACTTTATTGGGGTAGTTTTGGTGTCGTAGAAGCAACTTTGAAATTACTTAGATTAGCCCAAAGTACTATAAACGATGGGTATTATTGTCTGCTAAGTGGAGTTGATTATCCAATCAGACCAAATAGTTACATTAAGAAAGTGCTTTCTGGTGATATAGAGTATATTAATATATTACCCGCACCTGCACCTTGTAAACCCATGAGCAGATTTGAATATTACTATCTCAACTATGACAGAAGAGTCAAGACTTTTTTTTCTATAGCTCTTAGAATTATGGAAAGAGTAATGATTCTGTTGAAAATTAAAAGAGCTGTCCCTTTTAAGATATTTGTAGGATCTGCATGGTTTGCCCTAACCAATAACTGTGTAAAGTATATATTGAATGAGGTAGAACAGAATCCTATGTATGTTCGATTTTTTAAAAATTCAATAATCCCGGATGAAGCCTTTTTTCAAACAATTATTGGAGATTCCAGCTTTCTAAGCAAAACCCAAACAAATTTAACCTATACAGATTGGAGTACAATTCCTTCACCAGCTATCATTAATGAAACTCATCTTGATTTATTTATTAAACAATTAGAATTTGTTGGAAGTTATGGAAAATACTATCCAATTTTTGCTAGAAAGTTCAATGATGACAGCGAATTATTAATTCAAAAAATAGAGGACACTATCAGAAAAACAATACCCAGACAATAAAGCCTTACTTGAGCCCTGAGCCTTGAGCCCTACTTGAGCCCTGAGCTTCAGCTTTCCCGATTGCCATCATCCCGGGGCACAAGACCCCGGGCTACAGGAACCTTTCCGTATTTTTTTCTTCTGCCTTGAGTCCTACTTGAGCCCTGAGCCTTGAGCCTTGAGCCTTAAAATTGCGGCCCATCCTCCTCCGGGAGCAAGGTGAATCATGACTTTATCTTCAGCAGATATATTTATTACTTCCCTGGTCAGATCTTCGGCATGACGGTCAGCATTGATACCATCCTTGTATTGAGTCAGTTCGAACTGTCCTTGGGGTAAAAAACTGAGATCAATTTCAAGATCTCGAGCATCCCAGTCTGTAATAGCACCAATATACCATTCATCGCCATTCTGGCGGGCTATACCAACATAGTCTCCAACTTTGCCAAATAATGGAACAGATTCATCCCAAACCGAAGGAACAGCGGCTAAAAATTCCATACTCAAAGGCTCTTTGTAATAATAGCTTGGGGCATCTGCAAGCATTTGCAAGGGACTTTCAAAAACAACATATAAAGCCAGCTGATGTGCTCGTGTTCCCTGACTCATTGGCCTCGTAAAGGCTGGATGAAAGTTAGCTTTCTCAGCATTACGCATAGCACCTGGAGTATAATCAATTGGCCCGGCAAACTGTCGAATAAAAGGAAGCGTACAATCATGATCAGGTGTTAATTCCTCACCCCACTTGTTGTGTTCCAGCCCCTTAACACCTTCTCGGGTTATCATATTCGGATAGGCCCTTCTCAAACCACAAGGTTTGTAAGCTCCGTGGAAATCAACGAGCAAATGTCGCTCGGCAGCTGCCTTAGATACTCTCCAGTAGTAATTTACCATCCATTGGTCATCCCTTTGCATAAAATCTACCTTAATCCCTTTCACTCCCCAGGTCTCAAACTGATCAAGGGCTTTTTCCAAATCCTTATCCAATGCATTCCAAAGCACCCACAGGATGACACCTACTCCCTTTTCCTCAGCATATCTGCAGATTTCCGGAATATCAACCTCCGGATTAATTTCAAACAAATCAGCCGGAGTAGACCATCCTTCATCAAGTATCACATATTCTAAACCAAAATCAGCTGCAAAATCAATATGGTATTTATATGTGGCCGTATTAACCCCGGATTTGAAAGAAACACCGGCATTGTTACTGGCATTCCACCAATCCCAAATAGCCTTGCCAGGCATAATCCATGAAGTGTCATCTATGCGACACTCAGGAGCTAAGCGGAAAACGATATCATTTCCAAGAATATCTTTGACTTCCTTATTAAAAGCAACCACTCTCCATGGGAAAAACCTATTACCATCTGTTTTAGCAATGAATTCAGCTACTTCCACAGGTTTGACATCCCTGTCACGACCAAATTCCTCTTTTAAAACAAAGTGAGGAAACTTAACATCCAGGTGTAATGATTGATTATCATTCCCAAAAACATACAGCCCGGGATAATCTTCCAAATCAACCTCAGTGATCAAAACAGAAATTCCATCTTCCCTGCTGACAAGAAAAGGAGTTGAGGCAAATTTTTCTTCTGAAATTTCGGATAGATCCAGAAAATCGTAAGCCCTCTCACTATGTGTAAAAAAACTTACATCCGTGGGGAAAAACACTTTTTCATCCTTCGGAAATTGAAAGCCTGACATTTCATTTCTCACCTTTATCTCGCCTTCTAAATCAGTTTTCAGGCGATATGCAACTCCATCATCGTAAACCCTGAAAATTAGTTTGAATGGTTCTCTGAAGATAATCTCCATCTCCTTATACTGGTCTATAATTTCCGATCGCTTTTCATGTACTGCCGGATAAATCATTTCATTTACTTCCCGATAATTCACCCTCCTAACCCTGGGAGATTTTCCTAACATCCCAAAATCAACAACATCAAGACCAATGGGGCCGAGAATCACTATCTCCTGTTCCTGGAAAAAAACTTTAGCACTAATTCCCAGCGACTTATCAACTATAACCTCCACACTTGCATCCCCACTGGGGGAACTCAAATTATACTTTTTTGCAAATACATTTATTGTATTAAACATCAAACCAATCAATGCTACCAGTATTATCCTTTTCATATCCACAGTATTAACATTTTACTTGCGCATTTATGGACGGCCACAAGGGCCATCCCTACATACCCAACTCCCCATTTCCCTATCTCCCTATTTCTTTTTCACCCAAACAAAATCCAGCCCTACCGACTTAAGTTGATCTCCAGCAGGCTTAATCGTTAGAATTTGAATGCCAGGTTTTAGATCCACATCTCTTGATTTAAGATTATGTGAAATTGCCTGGTATGAAGTTGACAGATCATGTTCATCTGCTCCATTGAGTTTTAAACCCTCACCATTAAGCTCAACTTTGATCATTCCGGAACCGGTAGTCCGGGCTACCGTGAGGGCCAACATATAAGTACCTTCCTCTATAACCGGGATTCTTAAATCTAACTTATCATCCATAGATTTTGGTGTCCAAACCACCATTTCCCCGGCAGACCATAAATAACTTTTCTCCTCCTTCAGATTATAATGTCCTCCCATCAAATCCTCAAATTGATAAAATATCGCATTGCTAGCCCATCCCTCAGCTTCAGGCCACCAGTCATCAGGCATTTTTAATTCTCTGACATCATCTTTGGTAATACTCATGTGATCATCATGGCACTCGGGTACAGCATAGACATAAACCATACGTCCATAGGAGAAATGAGGAACAACACGGTGACTATACAGCTCCATATAGAAGTCGAAGCTCTTGTCGAAGGCAATATTATCCAATATATGCCAGCGATAATTGGTAACAAATCCACGATTTGCCGGTCCGTCATTTCTCGGCTGCCCACAATATGCATGAGCAAAAAGATCGGCAGATGACCAGGCATAGTTAAAATAATCTTCAGAGCCTGTCCCAACAAAAGCCGGTTTAAGATTATCATCAATGAATATCTTCTCATCACCTTCACCCCACCAGTTTCCAGCAGAAGAAGGAACATAAGTTGGATTCATTAAGAAAGCCGCCGCACCCACCATTCTGCCTTTTCCTTTGATCATCAGGTAAGGAATATCCTTCACCTGCGCAGGATTCGCCAAAAGCTCATGGTCAATACGCCAGCGAGCTCTGAAATGAAGAGATTTACCATCTTCCCATTCGTAGGGTACTTCAACAATTTTCGTTGTTACAGTAACTTCCTGATCACCCATATTCTCGAAAAATATCTCAGCAGAATCCTCATAGGGCATCAGGTACCTGCAAATCATTATTCCATCATGTAGAACAGTAAATGGGAGTGATTCATAAGGATTAATACCGGGAGCAGCGCCGAAAAAGTCGCCAATAGGTGTTTGTACCTGCCCCCAGGGTGATCCATCAAAACGGATTTCAAGTATTGTTTGTCGCAAAGCCAGATTGATATCCTCAGCACTTACAAAGACTGCTAATCTTGTGATAGCACCAGGTCCCTCAAATTTTTTCAAAGACTTCTTTTCACCGGGTTTTAGCCAAACCGCGTTATATGGAGCTGCTGATAAATCCCCATCCAACTTTTCAGAGGGCTTTTTCATTATTTCAGCAACTTCATTGAGTCTCGGCATATAATTTTCCACATCTTTAATAGAAAAAGTCTTCACCCTTGTACCCTTAGGATAACGACGTACCTGGGCATGATAAAAATGAAGAGTATTGAGTTTTCCGCGCCATACCATGCGGCATCCCTTATTAAAAGGTATTGGATAATATCCCGCTGTATTCTGAGCCAGGGTACCATTCCATAAATCCTTAATGTCGATATCAAGAAGAGCTTCATAAGTATGCTGGAAAAATTTCTGTGCAGGACCTTCATAGATAGGTTCTGCTTCTCCATCAAGCCACATAATAATATCCCCTGTAATCCTTGCCGTCCATAACCTCACAATAGCTCCGGGTCCTTTCTCATCACAGATAAGATACTCCCCAATCCCATCATTACCCGGTTTTTTAATCACCTCAAGAAACCCGGGTTGTGGTTCTCCTCCAAATCCATCTGAATTAGAAAACCATCCGGGATAGTGAGGATATTCACTCCTGCGGTCATATGAGGAGAATTGGATACTTGTAAATTCCGGCTCAGGATAAGTTGATAATTGTTCAAGTTCCACCATTTCATTGATCAGTGACAGTGTTGTGATAGTCTGACTATCAGCCTTAAATGGCGTTCCAATCATTAAAGCCAAAATCCAAATAATTATGAGTTTCTTCATGGTTTTAGATGAATTAAAGTTTTAGTTTTATGATCCACAAATAGATTGTAATCAAACAGTATTTTTGGTCATTCAAATGTACAATAAACACTTTAAAATAATTATAATGAAAAATGTTCTTTTCCGTCGATTGTGCCTGTTAATTCTTATCACTACTGTTGTCTCCATCACGAGCTCTAAAGCTCAGGACAAACCATCAGAAAAAAAGGAAAGCCAGTATGAATTCACTCTTATCAATCAGGTAAAAACTACACCGGTAATCAGCCAGGCCAGCACCTCAACCTGCTGGTGTTTCGCTACCACTTCAATGCTTGAAAGTGAAATCATCCGTCTAGGCGGTACAGAAGTTGACCTTTCTGAAATGTTCACAGTCAGAAGTGCGTATCAGGACAAAGCCGATAAGTTTGTCAGGTTACATGGAGCTACAAGCTTCCCTGCCGGTGGCGCCCAGCATGATGTAACGGCCAGCATAGAAAAATACGGTATTGTACCACAAGCAACATATCCCGGCCTGGAATATGGCGAAGCTGCCCACAAACATGGAGAGACCCATGCTATTCTAAACGGTATAGTCGAAAATGTAATTAAAAATCGTAACAAAAAAGTCACTCCGGTATGGAAAGATGCCTTCAATAGTGTGCTTGATGTATATTTTGGAAATATCCCTGAATCATTTGAATATGATGGAAAGAGTTACACTCCAAAGTCCTTTGCTGAGTCCCTGCCTATCGATCCGGATGATTATATCGAGTTTAGCTCATACCTGCATCATCCTTTCTATCAGGAATTTGAATTAGAGGTTCCGGACAATTGGATGCACAAAAGCATGCAGAATGTACCCATTGATGAATTTATGGAAATTATTGAGTATGCCTTGAACAAAGGAATTTCTATCTGTTGGGCAGCTGACATAAGCGGATTAAACTTTAGGCCCGGTATTGCTACTATTCCGGCTGATGGAGCAGATGTTAAAGATCCGGCTCATGAAGAAAAAACTATAAATCAAAAAGACCGTCAGTTCGTTTTTGATAACTACAACTTAACTGATGACCACGCAATGCATCTCGTTGGTCTTGCTAAAGATCAAAATGGAAAATTGTACTTTATTGAAAAGAATTCCTGGGGTACAGCTAATCCTTACAAAGGGTTCAGCTACTTGTCAGAATCCTTCATGCGCTTACGAACTATGTCAATAATGGTGCATAAAGATGGAGTTCCGAAAAAGATAATGAAAAAACTGTAGGGGCTGTCTCAAAAGTATAAAAAGTGCATCTTCCAACTTTGTGAACCTTAGTGTCGTACTTTGTGTTCCTTTGTGGTTCAGTCTTTTAGATTTACCACGAAGTTACACTAAGGATTTCTCAAAAGTACACTAAGGACTTATGAGACATCCCCTACTCCGCCAAAAACTTATAAGTTGTCCTGTATCCGTATTCTCCTCCTGGATTTAGCATAACCGAAGGAAAATCGAATTGGTTTGGGGAATCAGGAAAATGCTGGGTTTCCAAACAAAATCCCCAGTGCTTATTATACTGTATTCCACCCTTTCCAGTAAGAATTCCATCCAGGAAATTTCCAGTATAGAATTGCACACCTGGCTCGCTGGTATAAACCTCCATCACACGTCCGGATTTTGGTTCTTTGACCCGGGCAATTATGCCATATTCACCACTGGGTTTATTAGCCACGTAGTTATGATCATACCCTCCTTCTACCTCTGCTATTCTCGATCCAATAGTAAAATCCCCATTAAAATTCATTGAAGTACTGTATACCGGTCTCAATTCTCCGGTGGGAATAAGTGTCTCATCAACAACGGTGTACCTATGAGCATATATTTGCACTTCATGATTTAAAATATCTCTTACTGCATCTCCTGCCAGGTTGAAATAGCCATGGTGAGTAATATTTACAGGGCAGGGCTTATCAACATTTCCTTTATAATCGATCTGCAATTCATTATCATTGGTCAGAGTGTAAAGAACCTCTATATTAAAATTACCCGGATAACCTTGATCCCCATCAGGACTCAGATAGCTAAGCTTTACTGACAGCTCATCTTCAGTTTCTATTCCTTCACTATCCCATACAACTTTATCAAATCCCTTTAAGCCTCCGTGCAGGTGATTTGGCCCATTATTAGTTGCCAGGGAATATTCGGTACCATCAATATTAAATTTCCCCAGGGCAATCCTGTTTCCATAGCGCCCTACAATAGCTCCCAGATAACAGCAATTACTGATATAAGGTTCAGTCCAGTAGGCCTTAGCATCAGAAAAGCCCAGAACAACATCCTTAAAAACACCATTTCTATCCGGAACAATAAGATGGGTAACAATGGCCCCATAGCTAATAATCCTGACTACCATCCCATTTCTATTTTCCAGGGTATAGCCAATTACATCCCTGCCGTCAACCTGACCAACAATTTCTTCAGAAAGCTTCATTTTATTATCTTTTTTTTCTTCCTGTTTGTTTTTGCAGGCCGTAAGTATGACGATCATAGCAGTCAACAGGAGAAATGGTTTAATCAAGCCATAAAACTTATTAAAGACTTGAATATTCTTTTTGCTTTTCATTTTTAAGACTCTATTATTTATCAGTTGAGCAATATTAGTTTTTTTTGCACAATTATTATCAGCTCCGAGTGCAAAATTATTCTATTTTTACACCTATTTCAAAGATTTTTGACCTATTGACAATATGAATAGTGAAGAAGTAAAGCAAAAATTTTATAATCGATATTATCGCCCTGATGAGAAAGTTCGAGTCTATTTTTCACCAGGCAGGGTAAATCTCATTGGAGAACACACCGATTACAATGGGGGCTTCGTCTTTCCTTGTGCTTTAAGCTACGGAACATATCTCGTATGTAGAAAGACAGCAGAACCAGTAATCAGAATGGCGACTACCAATTTTGATTTCTCCCTGGAGATCCCAATTGACCAGCTAGAGAATAAGATAGGAGAGGAATGGGTGAACTACCCTCTCGGTGTATTTAATGAATTAGTTTCCAAAGGGTTTAATCCCGGTGGTATAGAAATGCTATACTCGGGGAACATACCAAATAAAAGCGGCTTGTCATCTTCAGCCTCTATTGAATTAGTAACAGCTGTTGCACTCAACGATCTTTACAATCTTGACATTGATCGAATTGAATTGGTAAAAACAGGCCCAGCTGCAGAAAATAATTTTGTGGGGGTGAATTGCGGTATTATGGATCAATTTGCTGTTGGAATGGGAAAAAAAGATCATGCCATTTTCCTGAATTGCGACACCCTGGAATATGATCTTGTTCCTATTCAACTTGAAGGATACAAACTTGTCATTGCTAATACCAATAAAACGAGAGGACTAGCTGATTCAAAATACAACGAAAGGGTATCTGAATGCCAGAAAGCAGTTCAGGATTTAAGCCAGGGAACACCTATTGGATATCTGGCTGAATTGAGTAGTCGTGAATTTTTTGAATACCAGCATCTCATTGAAGATCCGATTGTTTTGAAACGAGCCAGACACGTAATTACTGAAAATGAACGGGTAATTCAAGCCGTAATGGCACTTAAGGCCGGAGCATTGGAGGAATTTGGTGAAT
The DNA here is from genome assembly GCA_030592205.1 of Bacteroidota bacterium. Classification (GTDB taxonomy): domain Bacteria; phylum Bacteroidota; class Bacteroidia; order Bacteroidales; family UBA12481; genus JAUVKA01. Next base: position 12,836 of record JAUVKA010000050.1, read on the forward strand.
TGATGAATGCCTCACACGATTCGCTCCGGGATGATTACGAAGTGACAGGTATCGAATTAGATACCCTTGTTGAGGAAGGAAGAAAGATTAAGGGCGTGATAGGATCCAGAATGACAGGAGCTGGCTTTGGAGGCTGTACTGTGAGCCTGGTTAAAGATGAAGCAATCGAAATATACATTGAAAAAGTTGGCCCAGCCTACCAAGAGAAAACAGGGTATAAGGCAGATTTTTATGTGGCAGAAATCGGAAATGGAGCAAGCCGCTTGCAAAATAAATGATCGAATGATTTTGTAGAGACGGAGCCTTGTGCCCGTCCTTGGTGATCGGTGGATCGGGGGATCGGTGGATCGGTGGATCGGGTAAAAGATAAAACTATACATAATGATTATGAAAACATTAACGAGAATGGGTGGTTTTGCGGTTATTATCACCCTTATGATTTGCTTTGTTGCTTGTAAAAACAACAATGAAAGTGATTCTCAGAAGGATCATCCTGAAGTTTACAAAGAAGGCAGCTTTGCTTACGATCTTGATTTCTTTAATAAATATCAGAAAACGCTGGTTCTTAAACGAGATGATGCGATGATAATGATCGCACCAGATTATCAGGGACGGGTAATGACAAGTACTGCAACCGGACTTAAGGGGAAAAGCTATGGTTGGCTTAATTACGGACTTATCGAATCGGGCGAAAATGCGGCTCACTTCAACAACTATGGAGGTGAAGAACGTTTCTGGCTTGGGCCGGAGGGAGGACAATTCTCTATATATTTTCCTCCTGGGGCAGAATTCATTTTTGACAACTGGCAGGTTCCGGCACCTATTGATTCTGATCCATTTGAATTGGTAGAAAGCAGTGATACTCATGCAGTTTTCAAACATGATATTAAGATTAAAAACTACAGCAATTTTGATTTCTTATTGAGAGTAGATCGAT
>JAUVKA010000145.1 GCA_030592205.1 Bacteroidota bacterium
ATGTTGATGATGTGATCCTGAAAATGGGCCAGGATGAATTAAAGGAAGGTAAAAGAGGCGGTGGCGGTGCATTCGATAGGTCGAAAAAGAAAGAGGCACTCAAAAAGATCAATAAGACTGGTGGCAAAAAGGGAGGAAAGAAGCTGCCGTAAAAATTCTTACCTTTGCCCCTCGAAAATGAAAGTGGAATCGAGATATCAAAGCAGAGGGGTCTCAGCTTCAAAAGAAGATGTACATGCCGCTATCAGTCATTTGGATAGAGGAATCTTTCCAAATGCATTTTGCAAGATTATTCCGGATATTCTTGGCGGGGATTCTGAATGGTGCAACATCATGCATGCGGATGGAGCAGGTACAAAATCTTCCCTGGCTTATCTCTACTGGAAAGAAACTGGAGATCTTTCTGTTTGGAAAGGAATTGCCCAGGATGCCCTCGTTATGAATACCGATGACCTTCTCTGTGTTGGAGCTACTGACAATATTCTGGTTTCATCTACAATTGGCAGAAATAAGAACCTGATCCCGGGAGAAGTTATTGCCGCCATTATCCAGGGAACTGCCGAAGTTATTGAGGAAATGAGGGATTTGGGTGTAAATATGGTTTTCACCGGCGGAGAAACAGCAGACGTGGGTGATCTTGTCCGGACCATTATAGTTGATTCTACAGTTACCACCAGAATGCGCCGATCTGAAGTAATTTCAAATGAGGACATAAGGAATGGTGATGTGATTGTCGGATTATCTTCCTCAGGGCAAGCTGCTTATGAAACATCATACAATGGAGGTATGGGCAGTAATGGACTTACCTCCGCCAGACATGATGTTTTTGCTAAATATCTTGCGGAAAAATATCCTGAATCCTTTGATCCAAATATACCCGAGGATCTGGTATATTCTGGAAAACTTAACCTGACTCAGGAACTTGATAATTTGGGTCTGGATGCCGGGAAACTGGTTCTTTCTCCTACAAGGACTTATGCCCCGGTAATTAAGAAAATACTTTCAGAAATGGGTAAGAATATTCATGGCTTGATCCATTGTTCGGGAGGGGCCCAAACCAAAATTCTGAACTTTGTCCAAAATCTCCATGTGATCAAGGACAACTTGTTTCCAACCCCACCACTGTTTCAAATAATTCAGGAACAGTCGGGAACTTCCTGGGGAGAAATGTATAAGGTTTTTAATATGGGGCATAGATTTGAAATTTATCTGCCAAGAGAACATGCCCTGAAAATTATTGAAATATCTGAAGAGTTTGGAATAGAGGCTCGTATAGTCGGGTATTGTGAGAACTATTCTGGGAAAAAGCTCACGCTAAGGACGGCTTACGGAGATTTTTTCTACTAACTGCAGCCTCCAGCCTTTTTGCAGTCTATGTTTTTATGAACAGGACTTTCCCCCCCCCAAATGATTCTTATAGATCAATTCACAAATTTCGCAAATCTAGATTATTATGTTACTTGAAAAACTTGAAGGTGTTGCCAAACGATTTGAGGATGTAGGTGAGTTAATTACTCAGCCTGAAATCATCTCTGATATGAAAAGGTACATCAAACTCAATAAAGAATATAAAGCATTAAAGAAGATTTATGATACATACTTGTTATATAGGGATGTTGTAAATAATATTCAATCCACCAAACAAATCCTTGCTGATGAAAAGGATATGGAGATGAGGGAAATGGCCAAGGAGGAATTAGATCTTCTTCTTAAGCGAAAAACCGAGATGGATGAAGAGGTGCGTATCCTGTTACTCCCTTCTGATCCGGAGGATGATAAAAATGCTGTCGTCGAAATCCGGGCAGGTACAGGTGGAGATGAAGCCAGTATTTTTGCTGGAGATTTGTTCAGGATGTATACTAAGTTTTGTGATACGCGAGGCTGGAAACTTAGTATTAATAATCTTACTGAAGGAACTTCGGGAGGATATAAGGAAATTATCTTCAAGATTACCGGCAATGGAGTTTATGGTATAATGAAATATGAATCCGGGGTTCACCGGGTGCAGCGTGTGCCACAAACAGAAACCCAGGGACGAGTCCACACTTCAGCTGCCAGTGTAGCAGTTTTGCCTGAAGCAGAGCAGTTTGATATTGAATTACTTCCTTCAGATATTCGCGTGGATACATATTGTTCTTCCGGGCCGGGTGGTCAGTCGGTTAATACAACATACTCTGCCGTACGCCTTACCCATATCCCAACAGGAACCGTAGTTACCTGTCAGGACCAGAAATCCCAGCTCAAGAATAAGGACAAAGCCATGGAGGAATTGCGTACGCGATTATATAATATCGAACACCAGAAATACCTCGACCAGATCTCCCTAAAACGTAAAACCATGGTTTCAACAGGTGACCGATCTGCAAAGATCCGGACTTATAATTATCCTCAGGGTAGAATGACCGATCACCGTATTTCTTTGACTATTTATAATCTTCCATCAATTTTGGATGGTAATATTCAGGAAATTATTGATAAATTAACCATCGCAGAAAATGCAGAGCGACTTAAAGCTTCAGACATTACTTAATAATGACTGCAAACGAGTTATATCAGGAGATTCAAAAGAAAGGGTCATGCCTTTGTATAGGCCTTGATTCAGATCCCCATAAGCTTCCAGACGTGATCCGCCGTGAAGATGACCCTGTTTTTGCATTTAACCGGGCTATCATTGATGCCACCCACCACCTGGCAATTGCTTATAAACCCAACCTCGCTTTTTATGAATCGCAGGGTATTGCCGGTTGGAGATCTCTTGAAAAAACCGTTGACTATATTCGTTCCACTGACCCCTCAATATTCATTATCGCTGATGCAAAAAGAGGTGATATTGGTAATACTGCCCGTCAATATGCTTTAACTTATTTTGTTTCTTTTGATTTTGATGCTATAACTATTTCCCCCTATATGGGTAGGGATGCTGTTGAGCCTTTTTTAAATTTTCCTGGTAAATGGGTAATACTTCTCGGATTGACATCCAATCCCGGTGCTCGTGATTTTCAACTTCAGCTTATGGATTCCGGGAGATTTCTTTACGAGGAAGTCATTGAAATAAGTAAATCCTGGGGCACAAGGGATAACCTTATGTATGTTGTGGGAGCCACCAAATCCAGCCATTTGCTGAAGATCAGAAAATTGATTCCGGATAATTTCCTTCTGGTTCCCGGTATTGGAGCCCAGGGAGGCAGTCTTGATGAAGTTATGAGATACGGGAGAACTTCACTTGGAGGCTTGTTGATAAACAGCTCCAGAGGCATCCTTTATGCTTCTTCAGGACCTGATTTTGCTGAAAAATCAGCAGAAGCAGCTTCTACTATCAGAGAGAAAATGGCGGTATATTTGTAAGCTGATTACAGTGATTACAAAAATCTGGCATCCGGGTTAATTTCTTTTTCCATTTTACACCATCTTCTTCATCTATACCAATAAAAGGTATAAGTATGAATGAGGAATTTTTGCATTATATCTGGCGTTATGCTTTATATGATTCGTCAGATTTGTTTACCACCTGTGGTAAAATAATAAGTGTTATTAACCCGGGCCAATATAACCGGGATGCCGGCCCGGACTTTCTGGAGGCAAAGCTCATGATTGACAAGGTACTATGGGTTGGTCATGTAGAAATACATGTCAATTCCCGCGACTGGGAGTATCATAAACATCAGCTTGACCCTGCTTATGATCCTGTTGTTTTACATGTGGTATATACAGCAGATAAGCAGGTTAGGAATTCAGTGGGCACCTTAATTCCAACAGTAGAGCTTAAAATCAATCCTGATTTTTTTGCCCGGTACCAGCAATTGTTAGCAGAGCTTAAGCCAATTCCCTGTGGCCTGCGATGGCAGGATCTCTCTCCAGTGAAGGTGGAAAATGCGGTTGTAGCTATGGGGGTAGAGAGGATGGAAAAACGTATGGAAGGTTTTTATATGAAATTGAAAGAAAACCGGGGAGCGTGGAAAGAATTGTTTTTACAAACTATCTGTAGGGGATTTGGTTTTGGGAAAAATCACCATCCTATGGAAATTCTTGGTAAATCAATTAATCCCATCTGGTTGGAAAAGCATTATGCTAATCTATTTCAACTGGAAAGCCTTTTTTTTGGCCAGTCGGGCTTATTGCCAGAACAACATAGCGATGCCTATCTGGCAGCCTTGCGTACTGAATATAATTATCTCAAAAGGAAATATAATATGAACCCTCCACTGGGAATTAGGTGGAAATATCTTCGAATGCGTCCGGGGAATTTCCCAGCTGTTAGATTAGCCCAATTATGTTCATTTATTCATGAGGAGCACAACCTGATTGATCGAAGCCTGGAAATAGCCGCTTCCTCCAAATTGAATGAAATAGAAATTCATACTTCCTCCTACTGGAAGTCGCATTATGATATTGATAAAAAATCTTCCAGAATGGTGCCTGACATGGGAGATAGTTCTAAACTTCTTCTAATGATAAATGTGTTTCTGCCTCTGAATGGATTTTTTAATGATAGAAATGGTGCTTCAAATGCTATTGAATCCTGGCTGGAACAGTTAGAGCAACTTCCCGCCGAAAATAACAGGGTGACCAGACAATGGCAGGATATTGGCTTCAGGATACCAAATGCTTTTTATTCTCAATCATTTTTCTATATCTATCGTGATTATTGTGTTGCAAAAAAATGCCTGGCTTGTAAGATTGGCCAATTGATACTGGGAACTGAAAAATGATGAGGTTTTTGTACATTGCTTGGCTAAATCACCAGTCTGTAAGCCCAATCTTATTGAATTTTTAAGAATGTTGATAAAAAAGGATTACAATCTGCAAACAACCAGCCTCAGTACTATTTATACTGCTGGAATTCTTTTGCTGGTAGTTGTTATGATCGGGGTGGTTGGTTATCGGGTCATTGAGGGCTATACCTTTATCGAGTCCCTGTTTATGGTGATTATTACAATAGCTACTGTTGGATATAGTGAGATCAGACCATTGTCAGAGTATGGGATGTTCTTTACAGTCTTTCTGATTGTGAGCTCTTTAGGGATTTTTGGTTTTGTAATTACGTCTTTATCCCGTTTTGTTATTGACGGAGGATTCAAGCATATTATTAGAAAACGAAAACTGGTCAGGAGGATTTTAACTATGGAAGGACATGTTATAGTTTGCGGCTATGGCCGAAATGGTAAGCGGAGTACAATTGAACTTGATCAGCATCATCAGTCTTTTATTGTTATTGAACAGGATGAGGAGGTGATTAATCAGATCAGGGAAGACGGTATAGATTTTGTAATTCATGGTAATGCCACCCATGATGAAACACTGGAACGGGCAGGTGTGAACAGAGCAAAAGCTCTTATTACAACCTTTCCCAATGATGCCGATAATACTTTTGTAGTGTTAACTGCACGAAGTATGAATCCGGATTTGACTATTATTTCACGGGCTTCGAATGACCATAGTGATGTGAAACTCAAGAGAGCTGGAGCAACTAATGTGATAATGCCCGACAAAATCGGGGGAATACGAATGGCTAAGCTAGTTGTCCAACCCGATGTGGTTGAGTTTGTTGAGAACATCCTTCTCCAAACCGGTAATAAAGTCAGTCTGGAGGAAATTTGCGGCAAAGATGTTGCATCTAAATTCCTTAAGGGAACCATCCGTGATCTGGAAGTTAGAACAAATTCCGGTGCAATTATCATGGGAATCAAAACGGCAGAAGGAGAATATCTGTTCAATCCATCTCCCGATACGCGTTTGTCGGAAAATGACAAATTTTTTGTTCTGGGGTCACCCGAACAGATTCATAAACTAAAGAAAGTAATGCATATTGAAGATGAGAAGTAATATGATCCCGCATTATTTCACAAATTTTTCTTGTTTCAATACTCCTGTTGGCATGGAATTTGCCCTTTACCTTTTGACAAAAAATAGTGGATTATGAAAAACATATTGATTGTTTCAGTAATATCTCTGGTATTTCTGTTTTCAGCTTGTGATAAGGAAGATATCCCGGAATTGGTAAATCTTCCACAGAAAACAAAGGCATTAATTGACTCCGATAATGAATTTGGGTTTGATTTATTTCAGCGGATTATATCGGATGCAAAACCGGATGAAAATCTGTGTGTCAGTCCTTTTAGCATCTCTCTGGCTCTGGCCATGACCTACAATGGTACTGGTGGAGATACACGCATAGCCATGGAAGAAACCCTCAAACTAGCGGGATTCACCCGAGATGAAATCAATGAATTATATCGGGATCTTACCCTTGCACTCCTTTCTGATGATCCAAAAGTTCAGCTGGAAATTGCCAATAGTATATGGTATCGAAATGATTTTACTATCCTCGAAGATTTCATACTGAGAAATGAAACTTACTACGATGCACTGGTGCAATCTCTGGATTTTTCCGATCCCGGTTCAAAGGATGTTATAAATGATTGGGTGTCGGATCAAACCCATGAGAAAATTGAAGAAATTGTGGATAAAATATCACCACAATCATTTATGTTTCTCATCAACGCCATATATTTCAAAGGAACATGGCAATACGAATTTGACGAAAAGGAAACTCAGGACAGGCCTTTTTACCTGCAAGATGGTTCCAGCAAGCAGGTTCCCAGTATGAAGCTGGAAGCAGATTTGAACATGTTAAAAACGGAGGTTTTTAATGCGGTAGAATTACCTTATGGAAAAGGTAATTGGGCCATGTATGTTCTTGTTCCCAATGGTTCTCACAAGCTTGGAGAAATCACAAGCAGTTTGGATAATGATGCCTGGAAGGAATATTTATCCGAATTCGCGGAGATTAAGGAAGTGAAATTGCAGTTACCCAAATGGAAATCTGAGTTTGAAATATCATTAGTACCGGTTTTAACAGATATGGGAATGGGAGTGGCCTTTTCTGATGCAGCCGATTTTTCTGATATTCTTCCAGGAGCAGCGCTCTTTATAAGCGATGTTAAGCACAAAACTTTTATCGAGGTAAATGAAGAAGGCACAGAAGCTGCGGCTGTAACATCAGTGGAGATTAGTTTCACTAGTATCACAGGTGAGTATTTCTTAGCAGATAAACCTTTTGTTTATCTTATAGCTGAAAAAACTACAGGAGCAATATTATTTGCCGGAAGGGTCATGGATCCATCCATATAGGTCTTTAAAATTGCCTTTTGTTTTTCTTTTTTATATGGTGATGATTCCATAACTTTGGAATACCCTTGATCATGGTTCCCGCCCAAGGCTTTGGAGTTAAACATTATAAACTGGTGTGCCATGAAAATAAAGATCATACTTATTATTTTTACCTGCTCAATTCTCCTTTTTTCATGTGAGAAAGAAAGTGAAGATCCGCCAAGCCAGACTGAGATTGCAAAGGCGAAATCCAATATTTTAAATAGTGAGATTGATTTCTCGCTGAAATTATTTGAACAGGTTTTACTCGACCATGGCGATAAAAATCTGGCAGTATCACCATACAGTGCCTACATAGCCCTTTCTATGGCTGCTAACGGAGCTGAGGGAGAGACCTTGGAAGAAATGTTGGCAGCTTTGGGTATTGAGGGGAATAGAGTCAGCGTTTTAAATGAGGCAATACAGTCAATCAATGAGTCTCTGTTATACTCCGATCCTGAAACAAGGTTCGAAAGTGCAAATTCATTGTGGTATAATGAGAGTATAAGTATACATGACAAGTACCGGCAAACGGTCATGAATTATTATGAGGCTGAATCCAGGGGGCTTGATTTTTCAGATCCAAATTCTAAGGATGTCATAAATGGATGGGTGAATGATAAGACAAACGGTAAGATCCCTGAATTACTAAGTTCGGTAAGCGCAAGCGATTTGTGCTTCATAATTAATGCCCTGTATTTCAATGGAATCTGGACTGATACCTTTGATCCTGAATTAACCAAATTCAGGGGATTTTACATTTCATCAGATGAGGATGTTATGGTTCCAATGATGGAAAATCATGGAACATATAATGTGTATAATCATAATGGTGTCAGTGGTATTGAATTACCTTATGGAAATGGAAACTGGTCGATGCTTATTTTTACACCACCCTACAAGGATATGGAGAATACGATTGGATTTTTTCGAGATGAGGTGATGGATAATTTAGACCAGTTGCTTGATGGTTTTGAAGAAAAATCACTCAGGATTCGACTCCCTCAGTTTAAGATCGAAAGTAATTTCAAAATGAAGGAATATTTAAAAGCTATGGGTATTGAAATGGCCTTCTCTAGCCAGGCGGATTTTAGCCGTTTGACCAAAGCTGTTTGTTGGATTGATCAAGTAATCCAGAAAACATACTTAAGGGTCAACGAAGATGGTACCGAGGCAGCTGCAGCAACTGCAGTTGTAATGGTTGGAGCCCCACCATCTATATCTTTTAGTAGACCTTTCATTTACTTCATTAGAGAAAAAACCACAGGTAGTATTTTATTTATTGGTCAAGTAGTGAATCCAAATGCATAAAACAAAAATCAAACAATCATGAAAACAATCAGAATAATATCCATTTTCAGCTTGATGTTTTTCCTTTTCGCAGGCTGTGAGAAAGAAAATAAGGAGATGCCGCCCGCTTTTATGGAATCCTTTGCTGACGTGGAGGAGTGCTTGTCGTTTCCACCTTTGAAGAGTGATCAGCCCGGTCCTGATGAGTCATGTTTTTATTATGAATATGACGGAGACAGCACGATGAGGATTACCCATTATAACGCGGGCTTCAATTGTTGCCCTGAGAAAATCCTGACTTCCTTTGAATTAAGGAATGATACCATATTTATTGTGGAGGA
>JAUVKA010000212.1 GCA_030592205.1 Bacteroidota bacterium
ACATCCTTTTCTTCCTGGATTGATATAAGTTCTTCCAGATGGTAAGCAAGCATTTTCTTATTCCCTGAAACAACACTTTTTCCTGCATTAAGAGAATTTTTCACAATATGATAAGCAGCATCTGCATCATCGATTAATTCAACCACCAGATTGATATCGGGATCATTGATCACTTTATCCGGATCTGTTGTGAACATGGAACTATCAATAGATCTTTCTTTCGCGGGATCCTTAATTACGATTGTTTTAATCACAGCGTCAACAGTTTGGATATCCTTGAGAACCTGATACAGTCCCTGTCCTACAACTCCGAAACCAAAAAGTCCTATGGTGAGTTTTCCGTTTATATTGGATTTCATGATTTTTTTATTTTAAAAATGTGCGAACCACTTCTGTTATTTTCTCCACTTCGAGCAAGAATCCATCATGACCATAAAATGAATCTATTTCAACAAATTCCCCTCCAGAAACCCCTTCGGCAATTGTTTTTTGCTCATGGATTGGAAAAAGAAGATCTGATGTAATTCCCACCACAATTGTTCGGGCAGTAATCTGTCCTAAAGCTTTATCCACCCCCCCACGCTGGCGTCCCAAATTTTGGGAATCCAAAGTTTTTGAAAGAGTGAAGTACGAATTCGGATTAAATCTTTTTTCCAATTTTTCTCCCTGGTAGCGTTGATAAGAACATGCTCTGAATCCCTCAAGAAGGTTTGTATCTTCATCTTCCTGCGTTTTGTTATAAGTCTGGCCGTTTCTATAACTCAGTAAGGCGATGCTCCGTGCAGCACGCATACCAGCCATCCCAGCACCTTCTCCAGACTTTCCAAAACTCGAATCGGCTTCCAGGGCCATGCGCTGCGACTCATTGAATGCAATACCCCAGGGGGAAGCTACTGCATTGGTTGCAATCGGGACCAGATGATGAAAAAGGTCTGGTTCCATAACAGCCCATTCCAAGGCCTGCTGCCCACCCAATGAGCCCCCGGTAATCATATAGATCTTCTTGATTCCCAGATGCTGCCTCAACAATTGATGAGCTTTCACCATATCCCTTACGCTTACCAGAGGAAAGCTGTGATTGTATGACTCGCCGCTATCAGGATTTATAGAAGCAGGCCCAGTCGTTCCATAACATGAGCCCAGAATATTTGCACAAATCACAAAATACTTATCTGTATCAAACAGGGATCCGGGTCCAACCATACCAGGCCACCAGGCTTCAACATCAGAATTGGCGGTGAGAGCATGACAAGCCCATATCACGTTTGTCTTCTCCTCATTCAATGTACCATAACTGTGATAGGATATATCTATTCCAGAAATAATCCCGCCACCCTCAAGTTCAATGGTCTCATCAAAATATACTTTTTTCATATTCAATCTATTTATCTAAAGCCTGCTGAAAGTCGGCAATAATATCATCAATATGTTCCAGACCAACAGAAACCCTAAGCAATCCCGGAAGGACGCCGGCGGCAAGCTGCTCATCGGCAGTTAACTGTTGATGAGTTGAAGCTGCTGGTTGAATCACCAGAGTTTTTACATCACCCACATTGGCAGAGTGCTTGACAAGCTTAAGATTATCAACCAGTTGGATACCGCTTTCTTTTCCGCCTTTTAACTCAAAACTCAATACTGGGCCGAAACCATGTTTAAGGTATTTTTTTGCATTTTCATGATTAGGATCCTCTACTAAACCCGGATAAATCACTTTCTCAACCGATGGATTTTTGTCGAGCCATTTAGCAAGCTTGAGAGCATTAATGCAATGTCTATCCATTCTTAGGGAAAGAGTTTCCAGTCCCTGAAGCAGCAAATATGCATTAAAAGGGCTGAGAGAAGGGCCAAAATCCCGTAATCCCACCCCCCGGGCCCGTACGAGAAAAGCAAGTTCACCGAATGATTCATGGAAATTAACGCCATGATACTCAGGAGCGGGATCTGTGAATTGAGGAAATTGTCCGTTACCCCAATTATAACTTCCCCCATCAACTATTAAGCCTGCGATAGAGGTGCCATGTCCGCCAATCCACTTGGTTCCGGATTCAACAACAATGTTAGCACCTAAGTCAAGGGGCCTGCAAAGGTATCCGGCCCCGGCAAAAGTATTATCTACAACAAGGGGAATATTGTATTTCTGAGCGAGCTTGGCAAATGATTCAAAGTCCGGAATAGAAAAGCCGGGGTTGCTGATTGTTTCCATATACAATACCCGGGTGTTTTCATCTATTAATACCTCAAAGTCTGCCGCTTTGTCGCTGGATGCGAATCTTGACTCAACACCAAAATTACGGAAGCTATGTTTAAATTGAGATACTGTTCCCCCATACAGATATGGAGATGACACCAGGTTCTGGCCCGGCTTAAGCAAATTCAAAATTGTAAGGAACTGGGCAGCATGACCGGAGGCAACCGCCAATGCTCCAATACCATTCTCCAGTGAGGCTACCCGGGCTTCCAGCATAGCCACTGTAGGATTGGAAATCCTTGAATAAATATGTCCTTCGGCCTTCAACTCAAATAGGTCAGCCGCGTGTTGAGCATCCTTGAAAACATAGGAAGCAGTTTGATACAAGGGTGTTGCACAACTTCTTGTTTCCTGGTCAATATGCTGACCAGCATGGATTTGTAATGTGTCGAATTTATGTGACATGGCTTATAATAATTGTTAATTGTGAATTATTAATTATAAATTATGGATTGCGAATTAGCTTCTTCTTCAGGCACCCGCAACCTGCAACCCGCAACCTGTAACCTGCAACCTGTAACCTGTAACCTGCAACCTGTAACCTGTAACGATTAATCATTTAAAAAGAATTCATTATGTATTGCTTTCAGAGCCAGGTTTCTGTCGTCCCGGTTAACCAGGAAATATACTGCCACTTTTGAGGCTCCGAAACTGGTTAAACGTACGTTGATCTTTTCCCGGGCCACTGCCGAAAAGATTCTGGCAGCCACACCAGGTTCTTCCAGCACACCTTCTCCTACCGCGGCAACCAGGGATAGATTGCCTATAAAATCAACGGCATCAATTCCATGAATTTCCATGGCTTGAGTAATTTTCGAAGCCAGGTCAAGATCATTCTCATCAAGTAGCAAACTAATAGCTACCTGGGTAGTTATAACTGATTTAATATTTATTCGATTCTTATCAAGCTCAGTAGTCACCCTTGCAAGAATCCCAGGTTTGATACCAACTCCGGGCCCCCTTAAGGTAAGCGTTCCAAGACCATCTGTTGAAGTTACAGATTTTATCACTCTTGGATCAAAAATTGGATTAGATTCTATCCTGGTAAAAGGCAATAGCCCTTTCTCTACCTGTTTATAATTAAAGATCCTGATTGGTATATTGGCTGTCTTAAGTGGTTCAACAGTACGAGGATGTAAAATGTGGGCTCCAAAATAGGATAATTCAGCTGCTTCAGAAAAACTCAGGTTTCCAATTTGATGGGGATTATCCAGAATTCCCGGATCACCACTCATATACCCATCAACATCTTTCCATACATCCAGTGATTCTGCACCAAGACAAGCAGCTAAAACAGCCGCGGAGTAATCGCTGCCTCCTCTCCCGAAAACAGTGGTCTTTCCGTCCTCAGACAAGCCATAAAATCCAGGAACAACAAAATTAGCATTCCCGGAAAAAGCTGATCTTATTCCACTGGTCGACTTATCCAGATCCACCGAGGCATTGTGATATTCACCATCAGTTATTAAACCTATTTCCTCAGGCAAAACCTCCGAATAATCAAGACCTGTTTGCCGAAGAAATCCAGCCAGGATGAGGGAACTGAACCTCTCACCAAAACTTAGAATTTCATCTTCCAAAAAATCCGGAACTTCTCCCATTAATCGGGCAGCTGTCAGAAGTTCTTCAAGTTTTCCTAATCGCTTATTGAGCTCTGTCTCAATCTTATCCTTTAGGCTCAGATCTGTGAAATGATTTGAAAGGATAGGCTCATACCGCATTTTTAACTCTTCAACAAAAGCTTTCAGCTCATTTTTAGTTGTTCTGGGATTCTCAATAAACTCAAACAGCTGGTCAGTTAAACCTTTGAAGGCCGACACAACAAGAACCACAGGCTGGCTGTAATGAGCCACGACCTCTCTGACTATGAGCAAGCTATGGGAATTTTGGAGGTTTGAACCCCCGATTTTAATTACTATTGACATAAATTATTAAAATGATAATTGAATTTATCAGAATAGAATGGAAAAAACAAATAAAAGGGAGGTGGGGGTAAGACGACTTACCCCATGTGCATTAACATCCCGTACATCCGGGCTATAGAAAATAATGCAGTGGTAGTTTTCATAATGGGCACAAAGTTAGAAATTGTTTTATTATCGACAAATACTAATTTGGATAGTTTCTTTACTGTACTTTATGTTCATTAATACTTTGACAAGAATAAACATTCTTATATTTTTATGCACTATTTATCATACATAGGGCAAAATATGGATAATCTAATCACGCTTAGTCTAAAATGTCCTCACTGCGGAAAATCATTGATGGACGATGATCAGTTGGTTGACGGAGCACCTAGCATCCGGTTGATTTACCAAATTGGAAAACTCAGGGATGTTATTCGGTTCAGCTCCTTTTACGGGAGTTATAATTACTCTTCTGTGAGCCCTGTGCCAGATGGGGAAATTGCTTCCTTTTTCTGTCCAAATTGCAAAACAGAGATTAAGAGTGACCATTCTTGCGAAACCTGCAAAACCCCAATGGTAACTTTGATCCTGGACTCAGGAGGGAAAGTGTCTTTTTGTCCTAAAAGTGGATGTAAAGACCATAAGGTAGAATTCGATGATCCAAATTTGGCTTTAATGCTCTTCTACAGAAAATTTGGATTCAGGGGCAGGGACTATCCAAAGGATCTGGATCTGAGGACCGAAATAGTTGAGACTCACGATGAGGAAGATTCTAAAAAAGAAATTATAAAAACAGGGGCCTTCCTTCAAACCTATTGTCCTCATTGCAGAAAATCCCTGATTGAGAACAACATGTTAAAAATTAAGATCAAGGGTAAGGTGCATGGTGAATTGTTGCTGAGTCCTTATCTTAATGTTTACACTCTTGACTCCTCAATAAGCTTAACTGAGAATGAATCTGTTGGAGACATGGTTTGTCCTCATTGTGAAGTCAGTATTATCGATAGCCACAGGACTTGTAAATTATGTGATTCTACGGTAGCCCGATTCAGTGTATCTGCCCGAACTAAGCTGATTGATTTCTTTGTTTGCTCAAAAAAAGGCTGCAAATGGCATGGGCTTAGTGATGAAGATGTCGAAAATATTCGATTGGAAGACAGCTCTGAATGGTAGTGTAATTGAATTTTTATTCCTTACTTGATTATAGTATGTTTCAAATAGTATCAAAACAATCCATGGCCAAGGGTACGATTGTCAGAATGGACATCAGTGCGCCTAAAATTGCCAAAAAAGTGCAAGCAGGTCAATTCATCATCCTGCGTGTTAATGAGACAGGGGAGAGGATTCCTCTTACAGTAGCCGAAGCGGATGCTTTTGGCGGAATCGTAACAATCATCTTCCAGGTAGTTGGTAAAACTACTGCCCTACTTCGATCCCTTAATGAAGGTGAAATGATCCTGGATATGGTTGGTCCTTTAGGGAAGCCTGTCCATAGTAAAAATTATGGCACAGTCATTATGGTTGGTGGGGGAACCGGAGTTGCTATTCTTTATCATGTAACAAAAGCCCTAAAAGAGGCTGGCAACCATATTATCGGCATAATCGGAGCCAGGGATAAGGAAATGCTGATTCTTGCAAATGAAATGCGTGCAATGTGTGATGAATTAGTTATCACCACAGATGACGGAAGCACCGGAATAAGAGGATTCGTCACGGATCCCCTGAAGACCTATTTGAATGAACGACACGATATCAAGTTGGTTTATGCTATCGGACCCATTGTCATGATGAAAAATGTATGCAAACTGACCAAAACTTTTGACATGCCAACCATGGTAAGTCTTAACCCAATAATGATTGATGGTACAGGAATGTGTGGAGGGTGCAGGGTGTCAATCGCGGGAGAAACAAAATTCTGCTGTGTTGATGGGCCTGATTTTGATGGGCATGATGTTGATTTTGATGAATTGGAAAAACGAAATGCTCTTTACCTGAAAGACGAAAAGGATTCACTCTTATTCTCCATACGCTAAACTATCCATTATGTTGGACTATGATGTTAAATACCTGAAATACAAGACTCTACTAAACGCATATTGCCCATATTGCAATAATAGTTTGAATATTGTCAACAAAGACTCCAACCAACTGATTTTCAAAGCAAAGCATAAGGGGGAAGAAATTGAAATTAATCTTAGTCCATACCTGGATGTTTTTGAGGTGAAATCCTCAGCAATGATTGATGATGGAGAGGTATTGGAAGACCTAAGCTGTCCGAAATGCAATAAGAGTTTGGTCGACAATGAGATATCTTGTGGTGAGTGTGACAATACGGTGGCCCGAATCATTATTTCAGCCCAATCCAGGCTAATCCCCTTTTTTATATGCCTCAAATACGGCTGTGAATGGCATGGTTTAACCAAAGCTGATGAAAAGAAAATCAAGCTCAAAATACCCAGGCAGGATATGCCTGAGCAGGACAAAACTCTAAGAGCCCATAATTTTCAGGAAGTGCCCTACGGATTTACCACTGAGCTCGCCCTTTTAGAAGCCGGCAGGTGCATTCAATGTAAAAAACCCCTTTGCATTGAAGGTTGCCCGGTGAACATCGACATACCAGCATTTATTTCCTTAATTACTGAAAATAGAATTGACGATGCGGCCAAGAAAATTAAGGACAGGAATGTGTTGCCTGCAATTTGCGGTCGGGTTTGCCCGCAGGAATCTCAATGCGAGGAGAAGTGTATTGTAGGCGTTAAGGATCAACCGGTAGCTATCGGCCGACTGGAACGATTTGTT
Source organism: Bacteroidota bacterium (assembly GCA_030592205.1). Taxonomy (GTDB): domain Bacteria; phylum Bacteroidota; class Bacteroidia; order Bacteroidales; family UBA12481; genus JAUVKA01. The sequence goes on from JAUVKA010000212.1 coordinate 6,958, forward strand.
GCTGATTATGAGAGGAAAATGGATCTCGTAAAAGTCCCCTTGATAAGCACAAATACGGGTAGGAAAATTGCTGTAGTCGGATCTGGGCCT
>JAUVKA010000042.1 GCA_030592205.1 Bacteroidota bacterium
AACCACCATGGCAACCTCAACCGGAATTCCAATTGTTTCGATCATATTTGCAGATCCTTCAACAAAGGCCCCAATTTTCTTGTCTAATCCTCCTGCAGCGGCCCAGGAAGAATAGTGATTATTCCATGCTTCCACACCAAATAGTGTGTGTCCATCACCTGTTAAATGCCCCATCCCTATTCCGGCTCCAACCGCAATAATTACCAGGATAGCCAAAGCACCTTCTGTAAGCATTGATCCATAAGCAACAAAAAGACTATCCTTCTCCGACCTGATCTGTTTAGCCGTTGTTCCCGAAGACACCAGTGAGTGAAAGCCTGATATAGCACCGCAGGCAATAGTAATAAATAGGAAAGGTAATAAGTTTGGCGCCCCGGCAGGCTTAACGGCAATAGCTGGAGCTGCCATTTCTAAGGAACCTGTAAGACCTGAACCAATTACACCCAGAACCATAAGAACCATACTGAAGACCAGTTGGTAAGCGTTGATATAATCCCGCGGCTGTAATAGTGTGGTCACAGGCAAAATGGATGAAAAATAAACATAAACTAAAAGTAAGATGGTCCATACTCCAGTGGAAGGAATACCCAAAACTTCTGGCATTTCCAATGGAAGAAATCTACCAACAATCACAGTCAGGTACATAAAGACAACAGCAACCAGGGTACTTAGTGTGAGATTTCCTTTCAGGCGGTAAATAACCTTCCCCAGTAGAATGGCGATTGGAATTTGAAGCCAGACAGGGAATACTGAACCAGGAAACATTTTAAAAATGCTGGCTACAACAAGGCCGAAAATAGAAATAAGAATCCACAGCTCAAGAAAAACCACAAGAAAAAACAGAAATCGAGTTCGGGTATTAATGTATTTGGAAGTATAATCAGATATATATTTCCCCTGGTTTCTTAAACTTATTATCAGGCTGCCAAAATCATGCACAGCACCCATGACAATACTCCCCAGAAATACCCACAGGATAGCCGGGAGCCATCCCCATATGACAGCAATAGCGGGCCCAACAATTGGTCCGGTACCGGCAATAGAGGTAAAGTGGTGACCAAAAATGACCTGCTTTTTGGTAGGGACAAAATCAACATTATCTTGCAATTCAACAGCAGGGGTAGGGTTTTTATCAGAAACGTTAAAAATTTTATTGGCGAGGAACCTGCCATATACCCGGTACATGAGCAGGTAGCCAAAAAAGGTAAGAAATAATAAAGCAATTGCTAACAAACCATTCGATTATTAAACGGTTCGAAGTTAAACAAAATGAACCCAAAAAAAAGGTATCTTTAAAAAACACCCTTTTATAAGTTTTCTAGGCCTCGGCAGCAGGACCACCGAAAGTCATAGGCATAACCGGACCCGATGGTTTATCTGCATTTCGTATATTTCCATGCATGGATTCATACTTCCTAACATTATCCTGCAAGGCCAACAATAGCCTCTTAGCATGCTCAGGAGTAAGAATTACACGACTTTTAACTTTAGCTTTCGGTACACCAGGCATTATCCGTACAAAGTCCAGAACAAATTCTGAACTTGAGTGGGTTATGACGGCCAAATTGGAATATACTCCTTGAGCTATATCTTCTGAGAGCTCAATATTTATTTGATTCGGTTTTTTTATATCTGCCATGTTTTCAGTTTAGTCGTTTGTCAATTCTGTTTCTCCCTCCCTGGCTTGCATTAGTGCATTATACTCATCCATCGAGCCTACGATAACCTTTTCAAATGCCCGGTTTCCTGTTCCTGCTGGAATCAGATGACCAACAATAACATTTTCCTTTAGGCCTTCAAGATTATCCACTTTACCATTAATGGCAGCCTCATTAAGCACCTTTGTCGTTTCCTGGAAGGATGCCGCTGACAGCCAACTGGTGGTTTGCAGTGAAGCCTTAGTAATACCCTGAAGAATCTGGCTTGACGTTGCCGGTATAGCATCCCTTGATTCAGTGGGTTTTAAATCCCGTCGCTTCAGCATGGAATTCTCATCTCTAAGTTTACGAGCTGATATAATCTGCCCAGGCTTGAAGTTCTGGGAATCACCTGGATCCACAATCACTTTTTTGCCGTAGATCTCATCATTCTCAGCACTAACTTTAAGCTTATCAATAATTTGCTTTTCAAGAAACTTAGTATCACCCGGATCTTCAATCACCAATTTGCGCATCATCTGGCGAACAATCACCTCAAAGTGCTTGTCATTGATTTTCACACCCTGCATTCGGTAAACTTCCTGCACTTCGTTAACAATATACTCCTGAACAGCTGTAGGTCCTTGGATTGAAAGGATATCAGCCGGAGTGATAGCACCATCGGATAAAGGTATTCCAGCCCTGATAAAATCGTTTGGCTGTACAAGGATCTGTTTTGAGAGAGATACAAGGTATTTTTTGATCTCACCTGTTTTGGAGGTAATCATTATTTCCCGATTACCACGCTTTATCTTCCCGTAAGAAACAGTTCCATCAATTTCAGCTACAACAGCAGGATTGGATGGGTTCCGAGCCTCGAAAAGTTCTGTTACCCGTGGCAAACCACCGGTAATGTCTCCAGACTTACTCATTGAACGTGGAATCTTAACCAGGGTTTGCCCGGCTTTCACCTTGTCACCTTCAGCAACGGATACGTGAGATCCAACTGGCAGGTTATAAATTTTAACCGCTTCCTTATTCTTACCCAAAATAGTTATTTCAGGGTTTTTAGTTTTGTCCTTGGTTTCAGTGATTACTTTTTCCTTGTATCCGGTTTGTTCGTCAGATTCCTCTCTATATGTAATCCCTTCGATAACATTTTCAAAGCTAATATCACCGGAAGCTTCCGAAACGATCAATGCATTAAATGGATCCCATTCACAGATTAATTCACCTTCAACTACCGTATCACCATCCTTTTTGTAAATTTTTGCTCCATAAGGGATGCTATTGGTTGTGAGGACTATACCGGTATTAACATCGATTATCCTCATCTCTGCAGTACGGCCGATTACAATATCTACCTTATTTTGCCCATCATCATATTGAACTGTTCTGAGCTCATCCATTTCAAGGTGTCCCTTAAACCGGGCCGACACATTACTTTCAGTAGCAATATTTGAAGCTGTACCCCCAACGTGGAAGGTACGAAGTGTCAGCTGTGTTCCTGGTTCCCCGATTGATTGAGCGGCGATAACACCTACAGAATCACCGATCTGGGCAGCCCTTCCTGTGGCCAGGCTCCTGCCATAACATTTTGCACAGGCTCCGCGATTCGACTCACAGGTCAAAACCGAACGAATTTCCACCTGTTCAACAGGAGATTCCTCGATACGCCTGGCTACATCCTCGTATATCGGATCCCCAGAGCTTACCAGCAGCTCACCAGTAAGTGGATTATATACATCATGTAATGCCGTACGACCCAAAATGCGGTCATATAAGGTTTCTACTACTTCTTCATTATTTTTCAATGCAGAAGCAACGAGACCTCTCAATGTACCACAATCGTGCTCAGCAACAACAACATCCTGAGCAACATCAACCAAACGTCGTGTAAGGTATCCAGCATCAGCAGTTTTCAGTGCCGTATCTGCAAGACCCTTTCTGGCCCCGTGTGTAGAAATAAAATACTCAAGAACAGATAATCCCTCCTTGAAGTTTGATAGAATCGGGTTTTCAATAATTTCTCCTCCTGACGCACCAGATTTTTGCGGCTTAGCCATCAGCCCCCTCATTCCGCAGAGCTGTCTAATCTGCTCTTTGGACCCCCTGGCTCCAGAATCAAGCATCATATAAACAGAGTTAAAACCCTGATTATCTGTACTAATCTGCTCCATTACAGTATGGGTAAGACGTGCGTTTGTATGGGTCCAGATATCAATGATCTGATTATACCTCTCATTATTGGTAATAATACCCATATTGTAATTACTGAGAACTTCATCAACCTGGTCATATCCGTCTTTAATCATTGCATCTTTTGCAACCGGAATAATAACATCATCAAGGTTAAATGACAGGCCTCCATCAAAGGCAGTATTAAAACCTAACTGTTTAATATCATCGAGGAACCGGGCTGTTGTTGCAGTACCGCATACCTTAAGTACATTTCCAATAATATCTCTGAGTGCCCTTTTGGTCAAAACATCGTTTATGAAACCAACTTCCGATGGAACCACTTCATTAAATAGAATTCGGCCAAGGGTTGTTTCCAGTATTTTATTAACCGGCTTGCCATCAACAATATCATCAACTTTAACTTTAACAAAGGCATGTAATTCTACAGCATCTTCGTTGTATGCAATGATAGCTTCTTCCGGGGAATAGAATACTAATCCCTCTCCCTTAACCAGAGAGGTTTCAGTACTTTTTTTGCCTTTGGTTATATAGTAAAGTCCCAAAACCATATCCTGTGATGGAACAGTTATTGGGGCCCCATTAGCCGGATTGAGAATATTATGTGAAGCCAGCATCAGCATCTGGGCTTCAAGAATAGCAGCATTTCCCAAAGGAAGATGAACTGCCATTTGATCACCATCAAAGTCTGCGTTAAAGGCCGTACAAACCAAAGGATGCAATTGGATAGCCTTGCCTTCAATTAATTTTGGCTGAAAAGACTGAATACCCAGACGGTGAAGAGTTGGTGCACGGTTAAGCAACACTGGATGGGCCTTTAGAACATTCTCCAAAATATCCCAGACAACAGGATCTCGACGATCAACAATTTTTTTAGCAGACTTAACAGTTTTAACTATACCACGTTCCATCAGTTTACGGATGATGAAAGGCTTATAAAGTTCGGAAGCCATATCTTTTGGCAAACCGCATTCATGAAGTTTAAGGTCGGGGCCAACAACTATAACCGAACGTGCTGAATAATCCACACGTTTCCCCAGCAAGTTCTGACGGAAGCGGCCTTGCTTCCCTTTCAAACTATCACTAAGAGACTTAAGAGGTCTGTTTGCATCAGTTTTGACCGCATTGGATTTTCTGGAATTATCAAAAAGGCTATCTACCGCTTCCTGAAGCATTCGCTTTTCATTTCTCAGAATCACCTCAGGGGCTTTGATTTCTATCAGCCTTTTTAGCCTGTTATTCCTGATAATTACCCGACGATAAAGATCATTTAGGTCGGATGTGGCAAAACGACCGCCATCCAGAGGTACCAGAGGGCGCAATTCAGGTGGAATCACCGGAACCACTTTAACAATCATCCACTCAGGACGGTTAACAGTTTTCGAGGCTCTGAAAGCTTCAACTACCTGAAGACGCTTAAGAGCTTCATTTTTCCTTTGCTGAGATGTTTCGTTATTGGCTTTATGTCTCAGATCATACGACAAAGTATCAAGATCCAATCTGCTCAACAATCTGAAGAGGGCATCCGCGCCCATGGCAGCAATGAATTTCTGCGGATCGTCATCATCCAGCATTTGATTCTCTTTCGGAAGAGTTTCCAAAATATCCAGGTATTCTTCTTCAGTAAGAAAATCCAGGTAATTTATTCCATCAGCTTCTTTGATTCCAGCGTTTATTACTACATATCTCTCGTAGTAAATAATGGTATCAAGCTTTTTGGTTGGTAAGCCAAGCAAATACCCAATTTTGTTAGGCAAGGATTTGAAATACCAGATATGAGCCACTGGAACTGTCAGGGAAATATGCCCCATCCGCTCTCTACGAACTTTCTTTTCAGTGACTTCTACACCACAACGGTCGCATATAATACCTTTATATCGTATGCGCTTATACTTACCGCAATGACACTCATAATCCTTAACCGGGCCGAATATCCGTTCACAGAATAATCCGTCTCTCTCAGGTTTATAAGTACGGTAATTTATTGTTTCCGGCTTAAGTACTTCTCCGCTTGATCGATCCAATATTTCCTCAGGAGAAGATAAACCCAATGCAATCTTTGTGAAAACGATTCTTGCTTTGTTCTCTTTTCTGAACGCCATGTGCTTATATTGCTATAATAATTACTTCAAAAAATTACGTACATCGCTGCCAATTACAGCTTAGATCAATTTAACACTCAAACTTAATCCGCGAAGTTCATGCAGCAGAACGTTAAGTGATTCAGGAATTCCTGGGATTGGCAAAGACTCGCCTTTCACGATGGCCTCATAAGCTTTTGCCCGTCCCATAACATCATCTGATTTGACGGTAAGAATTTCCTGGAGAATATTTGATGCACCAAATGCCTCGAGAGCCCAAACCTCCATCTCACCAAAACGCTGGCCTCCAAATTGGGCTTTACCCCCAAGAGGTTGCTGTGTGATGAGTGAGTAAGGTCCGATAGATCTGGCATGCATTTTATCCTCAACCATATGGCCGAGTTTCAGCATATATATTATCCCCACAGTAGCAGGTTGATCAAATTTCTTTCCTGTACTCCCATCAAACAAATAGGTCTTTCCATATCTGGGAAGTCCTGCCTGATCTGTTAATTCAGTAATCTGTTCCAGAGCTGCACCATCAAAAATTGGTGTAGAAAACTTAACTCCCAGATTAAGTCCTGCCCATCCTAAAACAGTTTCATAAATCTGTCCAAGGTTCATCCTCGAAGGTACACCTAATGGGTTCAGTACAATATCAACCGGAGTTCCATCCTCAAGGAATGGCATATCCTCCTGACGAACAATCTTGGCAACAATACCCTTATTACCATGTCGACCGGCCATCTTATCCCCTACTTTGAGTTTCCTCTTTTTAGCGATGTACACCTTTGCTAATTGTACAATTCCTGTAGGCAACTCATCACCAATAGTAATATTGTATTTTTGCCGGCGATACTCTCCCTGTGTTTCCTTGTATTTAACCTGATAATTGTTCAGCAGTTGCCTGATGGTATAGTTCTTATCCTTGTCTGTAGTCCATTTATTTGGATTAACCGTAAGAAAATCAATTCCTTGCAGAACTCTCTGTGTGAATTTTGTTCCTTTAGGAATGAGGTCCTCATTTAGATAATTTTTCACCCCCTGTGAGGTCTTACCATTAACTAAAGCAAATAACTTATCCACCAATATGCTATGCAGATTCCCTGCGGCACGATTAAACTCCTCTTCAAAATTGTCAATCAATGCTTTGTCTGAAGCACGCATTTTTCTGTCCTTCACACTCCGTGAGAACAACTTTTTATTAATAACAACTCCGGACAAAGATGGGCCTGCTTTCAAACTTGCATCTTTTACATCTCCTGCTTTATCACCAAAAATAGCACGAAGCAATTTCTCCTCAGGTGACGGATCCGATTCTCCTTTTGGGGTGATCTTACCAATCAGTATATCACCTGGCCTAACCAGCGCACCAATACGAATGAGTCCGTTCTCATCAAGATTACGTGTTGCTTCTTCACTTACGTTAGGAATATCAGAGGTGAGCTCTTCCAAACCACGCTTTGTGTCCCTTACTTCCAATACATATTCATCAATATGCAGGGAGGTAAACAAATCTCCACTCACCACACGCTCAGAAATTACGATTGCATCCTCAAAATTGTAGCCTTTCCATGGCATAAATGCCACCATAAGGTTTCTTCCAAGAGCCAGCTCACCATTTTGAGTAGCATATCCCTCAGTCAGGATCATGCCTTTTGTAACCTTTTGCCCTTTTTGGACTACAGGTTTAAGGTTGATAGTTGTATTTTGGTTTGTCTTCCTGAACTTAGAAAGCTTGTAAACTACAGTATCTCCATCGAAATTAATAAAGCGCTCGTGATCATCAAGATCATACTTAATCTGAATATGATCAGCATCCACTTCTTCAACTATTCCATCGTTAGACGCCGTGAATTGAATACGGCTGTCAACTATAACATCTTTCTCAATTCCAGTTCCCACAATCGGGCTTTCAGGTTGAAGCAAAGGTACAGCTTGCCGCATCATGTTCGATCCCATTAGTGCCCTATTGGCATCATCGTGCTCAAGGAATGGGATCAGGGAGGCTGCAATTGATGCAATTTGATTTGGCGCCACATCCATAAGATGGACTTGCTGTTTCTCAGAAAGCGGATAGTCAGCTTCAAACCTGGCTTTTACTTTAGGATTGGCAAAATTGCCATCTTCAAGTACCGGGGCATTAGCCTGAGCAATAATCTTGTCTTCCTCCTCTTCGGCAGAAAGATAAATTATACCTTCCCGACCAAGATCTACAACACCATCTGAAACCTTGCGATAGGGTGTTTCAATAAAACCAAGACTATTCACCTTGGCAAAAACACAAAGTGAGGAAATCAAACCGATATTTGGTCCTTCAGGGGTTTCAATCGGGCACAATCGACCATAGTGGGTATAGTGAACGTCCCTAACCTCAAAACCAGCTCGTTCGCGAGATAATCCTCCTGGTCCAAGAGCCGACATCCGTCTTTTATGCGTCATTTCTGCCAATGGATTCGTTTGATCCATAAACTGACTTAAGGCATTGGTACCAAAGAATGAATTAATTACCGATGATAGAGTTTTCGAATTGATCAGGTCAATAGGAGTAAATACTTCATTATCCCTGACATTCATTCGTTCACGAATAGTTCTGGACATTCTGGCAAGACCAACCCCAAATTGATTATAAAGTTGCTCTCCAACTGTCCTTACCCGCCTATTGCTCAAATGGTCGATATCATCCACATCAGCCTTGGAATTGATCAGCTCGATAAGATATTTTATAATACTGATGATATCTTGCTTGGTCAGAACTTTAGTGTTCATTTCAATATCCAAGCCAAGTTTTTTATTAATCCTGTAACGTCCAACATCACCCAAATCGTAGCGCTTATCAGAAAAGAAGAGCTTATCGATTACATCTCTTGCCGTTGCTTCATCAGGCGGTTCAGCGTTTCTAAGCTGCCTGTATATGTGCAGGACGGCTTCCTTTTCTGAATTACACGGATCCTTTTGCAGAGTATTATAGATAATGGCAAAATCAGATAGGTTCTGATTCTCCTTATTAAGAAGGATAGTCTTAGATCCAGAGTCAAGAATCTGGTCGACATGTTCATTTTCGAGGATGATTTCACGGTCAATAATAACCTCATTTCTTTCAATGGAAACAACTTCTCCAGTATCCTCATCAACAAAGTCCTCAATCCAGGATTTGAGAACTCTGGCCGCCAGTTTTCTACCTACAACCTTCTTCAATCCGGTTTTAGTAACCTTGATCTCATCAGCCAGCCCAAATATCTCAAGGATATCTTTATCTCCCTCAAACCCTATTGCACGGAGCAATGTTGTTACGGGAAGCTTTTTCTTCCGGTCGATGTAAGCATACATAACCTGATTGATGTCTGTAGCAAATTCGATCCAGGATCCACGAAATGGAATAACCCTGGCCGAGTAGAGCTTAGTCCCATTGGCATGTAAACTCTGTCCGAAGAAAACCCCGGGAGAACGATGCAATTGGCTAACAACAACTCGTTCTGCACCATTGATAACAAAAGTTCCACGAGGAGTCATGTATGGAACAGTGCCCAGGTACACATCCTGAACAACAGTATCAAAATCTTCATGGTCATCATCAGTACAATACAGCTTTAATTTTGCTTTTAGAGGCACGCTGTATGTTAATCCACGCTCGATACATTCCTCGATCGTGTACCTGGGTGGATCGACAAAATAATCGATAAACTCCAGGACGAAATTGTTACGGGTATCCGTTATTGGGAAGTTTTCCTGAAAAACTTTAAACAATCCCTCATCAATACGTTGTTCAGGAGTAGTTTCAAGTTGGAAAAAATCTGAAAAAGATTTCAGTTGTACTTCCAGAAAATCCGGATATTCTAATTTGTTTTTTGTGGAACCAAAATTGATTCGCGCACTGCTTTTTATTTCCATGGACACAGGAAACTAATGAGTTTAAGAACCTTGAAAAAGAATAATAAAAAGGTTTAGATCCCCGTATTCCAGGAACCCAAACCTTATAATAAGCTATGTTAGAGCGTGTTTACTTAATTTCAACTTCAGCTCCTGCTTCTTCTAATTGTGCTTTCAGTGCTTCGGCTTCTTCCTTGGAAACTTTTTCTTTCACTTCCTTAGGGGCCGCATCAACAACTGCTTTGGCTTCTTTTAATCCGAGGCCTGTCAGTTCTTTAACGAGTTTTACAATCTGGAGTTTTGCTCCACCAGGTGCTTTCAGTATAACATCAAATTCAGTTTGCTCAACAGCTCCAGAATCACCTTCTGCAGCCGGGCCAGCAACTGCAACAGCTGCTGCTGCTGGCTCTATTCCATATTCATCTTTAAGAATACCAGCCAGTTCATTTACATCTTTAACTGTGAGGTTTACCAATTCCTCTGCAAGCTTTTTTAAGTCTGCCATTTTCTTTATTTTTAAATCAGTAGGTTCTACAATAAAATTAGTTTTCTTTTTCGGACAGGGTTTTTACTACCCCGGCCAGGATGTTTTTACCGGAATCCAGAGAAGACATAAGGTTGCGCATAGGAGACTGCAATAATGCAATCAGGTCTGCTACCAGTTCTTCCTTAGATTTAACAGCAATGAGAACATCCAATTGATCTTCACCAATGTATACAGATTCTTCAACGAAAGCACCTTTAAGAATAGGTTTTCCTTTCTTATTATTCTTCAGGAAATCCTTAATCAATTTCGCCGGAACATTACCAGTTTCTGAAAACATGATAGATGTTGGACCAGCAAGGATACTATACAGTTCTTCGAAGTCACCTTCAGCTTTCGCCATAGCTTCTCGTAAGAGAGTGTTTTTCGCCACAATGAGGCCAACACCATCCTGATACCACTGACGTCGCAGAGCGGAAGTTTCAGCAGCATCTAAGCCGCCAATATCCGCAATGTAAAAGTGCTTGGAATTATTAATCCGTTCCTTCAGTTGATCAATTACCGCGTTCTTGTCTTCGCGCTTCATAATTCAAACAACTCAAATTAAATTTAAACATCGATGGATTTAGGATCGATTTGAATGCTTTGGCTCATGGTACTTGACAAATAAATGCTTTTCACATAAGTTCCTTTAGCTGATGAAGGTTTCAATTTAAGAATTGTACCTAACAGCTCCGCAGCATTTTCAGCAATCTTATCCGCTGTAAAATCCACCTTTCCAATAGCAGCATGAATAATCCCAAACTTATCTACTTTAAAGTCGATCTTACCTTTCTTCACATCTTCAACTGCCTTTCCAACTTCCATGGTAACAGTACCACTTTTCGGATTCGGCATGAGTCCGCGGGGCCCAAGGATTCTACCCAAAGGTCCAACTTTACCCATACAAGGAGGCATAGTAATGATAACATCCATTTCCATCCATCCCCCTTTGATTTTTTCAACGTATTCATCCAAACCAGCATAATCAGCACCAGCTGCTTTTGCTTCATCTTCTTTATCTGGAGTTACGAGTGCCAAAACACGAATCTTTTTTCCGGTACCATGTGGAAGTGACACAACGCCACGAACCATTTGGTTGGCTTTTCTTGGATCTACGCCCAACCTAACGTCAAGATCAACAGAAGCATTAAACTTTGTTGTGGTAATCTCTTTTACCAATCCCGACGCTTCGGCTAGTGTATACATTTTGCCATTCTCGATTTTGTCGAGAACAAGCTTTTCATTCTTGGTTAACTTAGCCATGATTTTTCCTTTGTTAAAAGGGTGAATCACCATCAACGGTTATTCCCATACTTCGAGCTGTTCCTGCAATCATTTTCATTGCTGATTCAATCTTGAAAGCATTCAAATCTTCCATTTTATCTTCAGCAATTAAACGAACTTGATCCCAGGTGACAGCAGCCACTTTACTCCTGTTGGATTCATCTGAACCTTTTTTTATTTTGGCTGCTTCCAATAATTGGACTGCAGCCGGTGGAGTCTTAGTGATGAAGTCGAAGGATTTGTCACTATAAACAGTGATAACCACGGGAATAACTTTACCGGCTTTATCCTGAGTACGGCCATTAAATTGCTTACAGAAGTCCATGATATTGACTCCCTTAGCACCTAAGGCTGGTCCTACAGGTGGAGAAGGGTTAGCTGCTCCGCCCCGGATCTGTAATTTGATGATTCCCGATACACTTTTTGCCATAACAAATTTGCAATGATATATTAGTAATTATAGTTCGCAGGCTACCTTAAGCATCAGTAGGTAAAAAAATAGTACACTCGCCGTAAAACGAATTAAGGGAACGGTTGGAAGCATTGTTCCCTAACTGCATTATTCTTTTTCCACCTGCATAAAACTCAATTCAAGCGGAGTTTTTCTTCCGAAGATTTTAACGATCACTTTAAGCTTTTTCTTTTCGTTATTCACTTCTTCTATAACTCCAGTAAAACTATTAAAAGGCCCATCAACAACTTTTACTGATTCCCCTACAAAGAAGGGTACATTCAACTCCTCATCGCCTTCTGACAGTTCATCTACTTTCCCAAGAATCCGATTAACCTCCGCCTGGCGAATAGGGACGGGAACTCCGCCTTTTTCCGCTCCCAGAAATCCAATCACATTTGGGATACTTCTCACAATGTGGGGGATTTCTCCAACCAGTATTGCTTCAATAAGAACATAGCCAGGAAAGAAATTTCTTTCCTTGGAAACTTTTTTACCATTTCGAATCTGGTAAACCTTTTCAGTAGGAATAAGTACCTGAAAGACAAAATCCTGAAGATTTCGATGAGCAATTTCGCTCTCGATATACTCCTTAACCTTTTTTTCTTTCCCTCCAATAGCCCGGAGGACATACCACTTCTTATCGTTCTGGTTCATCTTTTTTTACCGGGTTTTGTTAAATCAGAAGATTCCTCTTCATTAATAGAACATCCCATATATGAACTCCATCAGATTCCTGAATGAAGTATCCATTGCCAGTATTACCAGGGCAATAATCAGGGAGGCCACCATTACAACAATAGCCGAACTCTGTAAATCAGCCCATGCCGGCCAGGATACCTTGTGGACCAGTTCATCGTAAGCTTCTTTCAGATAGTTTTTTATTTTCATCTTAACTTCAGACTTTGCACGGATGGAGAGACTCGAACTCCCAGCCTGCGGTTTTGGAGACCGCTGCTCTACCAATTGAGCTACATCCGTGTCTCATATTGAACTGAAAGACAATCCGATAGCCAACAAGGCCACCGGATTATCTGATATTTGTTTAATTAGATTACTCAATAATTTCTGTAACCTGACCAGCTCCAACAGTACGACCACCTTCACGAATTGCAAACCTGAGTCCAACATCGATAGCTACCGGGCTAATCAATTCAACTGTTACTGTAACATTATCACCAGGCATAACCATTTCGGTTCCTTCATGAAGCTGAATTTCACCAGTTACGTCCAGTGTACGTAAATAGAACTGAGGACGATAGTTATTATGGAATGGAGTATGACGACCACCTTCTTCTTTCTTCAAAACGTATACACTAGCCACAAACTTAGTATGAGGAGTAATAGTACCTGGCTGAGCAATAACCTGGCCACGACGAATCTCATTTTTATCAACCCCGCGAAGGAGCAAACCAACATTGTCACCTGCTTCACCGCGATCAAGTATTTTACGGAACATTTCAACACCTGTAACAACTGTTTTGCGACCTTCAGCACCCAAACCAATTATTTGAACTGTATCACCTGTATTGGTTATTCCAGTTTCGATACGACCTGTTGCAACAGTACCACGGCCAGTTATTGAGAATACGTCTTCCACTGGCATCAGGAAAGGCTTTTCTATATCACGTGGTGGTAGTGGGATAAACTCATCAACTGCATCCATCAGTTCCTGAATTTTCTCTTCCCATTTAGGCTCACTGTTAAGTGCTCCTAAAGCAGACCCGCGGATAACTGGAGTGTTGTCACCATCAAACTTATAGAAGTCGAGCAATTCACGAATTTCCATTTCCACAAGCTCCAATAATTCTTCATCATCAACCATATCCACCTTGTTCAGGAATACAACGATACGAGGAACGTTTACCTGACGTGCAAGAAGAATATGTTCACGTGTTTGAGGCATCGGACCGTCCGTTCCTGCAACAACAAGAATAGCTCCGTCCATTTGCGCAGCACCCGTAACCATGTTTTTCACATAGTCAGCGTGACCTGGACAGTCAACGTGTGCATAGTGGCGCTTCACTGTTGAATACTCAACGTGTGCCGTGTTGATTGTAATACCCCTTTCTTTTTCTTCAGGAGCATTGTCAATAGAGTCGAAATCTTTTATTTCTGCAAGACCCTGTTTACTCAGGTAAATTGTAATAGCTGACGTTAAAGTGGTCTTTCCATGGTCAACGTGGCCAATCGTACCAATATTAACGTGAGGTTTCGACCTGTCAAATTTTTCCTTAGCCATGGTTTACTTCTCTTTAGTTTCTTTAAAATTAATGATCAATATTTATTACTTAAAACAGCATTCTCGAGCCAATGACGGGAGTTGAACCCGTGACCTCGTCCTTACCAAGGACGCGCTCTACCACTGAGCTACATCGGCTTTTCCTAGAGCGGGAAACGAGATTCGAACCCGCGACCCTCAGCTTGGAAGGCTGATGCTCTACCACTGAGCTACT
>JAUVKA010000273.1 GCA_030592205.1 Bacteroidota bacterium
CTGCAATATTCTAGATGCTACTATTCCGATGGATTAAGGTATGTTGGTTAGCCGTCCTGATAGTGATTGTAATTACAGATACTTAGTTTCTACTATATTCCTGGCCTGAGCGTGACTCCTCTTTTAGTGCCCTCTCCTGACGTTCCAGAAGTTCTTCTTTGTTATCGAGTATCTGTTGTCCAATATTGAACATATCTGTCCTGTACCCCGTGCTGGGCCCAGAAAAGTCTGTTGTCGAAAACATCATGATGGACTCATTGATGGCTTTAAAAGCATCCAGTACCTCCTTCATTGTCCTGAATTTCTCTATTCTTTTTTTAATCTGGTGCAGCAATTCCATACGAACCACCATAGCTTCCTTAATAAATGCCTCATTTGAACAATCTAATTTCTCATCAGCTTTTCTATCGCTAACAGGATTATCATCAAAACTATCAGAGACCTGGAGTGATATTTTACCTTCCCTGGTCAGCTTGGCTTTCCAGTATTTCACTGTTCTTGGTGAAATATTGTACTTCTTTGCTGCCTGCTTTATCGTGGTTTTAAGGCTCAATCTCACAGCATCATATCTGGTTTGCTCTTCTTGTTTTGATAACATAACATCTTTGGTTAATATGTAATACAAATATAAGTAGCAGGAACTTATTAGCCTATTATTAATCAACACAATTTATTTGTTTTCGATGATTATTTTTCAACATATAATCAAAGGTTCCTCTTTACAAGAATTAAATCACCTGGATAATTTGTCCTCAGTTTCGTTTCAACTTGTAATTGTCCTGCAGGAACTTTCAGGTAATGATTGAAAAGTTGTAACTTCACAACGATCCTTAAAAACCATGACTGACCAGCAGACTGTAAAACATTTAAGAACTACCCGTGGTGAAAGTATTACAGCCATAGCCCCTTTCCCTAAGGCTTATTTTGAAACTGTCGGAAAAGGCAGTTATAGGCTAATATTCAAGCCATTCATATTAATCCTTATTAGTCTTTTACTTCTGGTTTCCAGCCAGGCATTAGGACAATCATCAGGCTCAATCACTACTCAAAATGATCCACTTACCTGGACAGACCCAGTTGATGAAAACCATGATGCTTGCGAATTTGATGATGTTACCCTTTCAGCAGCTCAAGCCAGACTGGATGCTAACCTTGCACAATGGACAGAGAATAATACTAATGGCTTCAATATTTCTGGAGGTTGCTCACCAGTGTTAACAAATGATTTTACTTCTCAATCAATAGACTACTGTGCTGGTGGCGTAATAACTGTCACCTGGACTATTAATGACCAGTGTGAGGGGACTATCACGGTCCAGGCTACCTACACCCTAACTCCACCAACAGCGATTACCTGGACTAGCCCAATAGATTATACTAGTGATGCTTGCACATTCGACGCTCCAGATATAGTAACAGCCCAGGCCTACTTGGATGCTGACCTTTCACAATGGGTAATGGACAATCAGAATGCCTTCGCTGTTGCAGGTGCCTGCTCGCCTGAAGTAACTAATGACTTTATTAACCAACTCATTGACTACTGTGAAGGTGGATCAATTACTATTACATGGACTATTGAGGACCTCTGCGAGACTATTACTGAAACTGCAACATATACACTAAATCCACCACCTCCAATAATATGGATAAGTCCTGTCGATTTGACTATCGATGCTTGCGATCTTTATGATGGAGACCCAGATATCACTCAGGCAAATATTGATGCTGGTATAGCACAATGGGTAAAAGACAACCAAGATGCCATTGTCCCAGCAGGTGGTTGTACTCCAGAAGTAACTAATGACTTTGTGTCTCAAACACTAGACTTCTGTACAGGTGGTTGTGTAACTATTACCTGGACTATTGAAGACCTATGCGAAATCCAGACTCGTACAGCAACTTATACTTTAGTTCCACCTATGCCTCCATATATCTATGGGGGCATTGATGGTTTTGGGATAAAAGAAAGTTCCGATTCATCTATTAATAGTTCATACATTGCCTGGAGGGACAGTTTTGCTGGAATTGGTACAACTAATGAATGTGGCAACCCTAAGATGAGTTTTGTTGAAGGCGACTGGCAAAGCGATGGGTGTAGTCTGTGGATAGAAGATACTTTTGTTGTGACTAATGCTGCTGGCATGACAGCGACAAAGACATTGGTATTCACTATCATTGATGTCAATCCACCAACATTTTCAGCTCCATCCGATGTTGTTATTGACTGTGATGAAGATCCTGCTGATTTTAATATTACTGGGGATGTTAGGGATGTGTTTGATTCATGCAATACCGATTCTGTTAAAGTAGAATACAATGATTTTAGAAATACTGTTGTCGACTGCGAAGGAACCATTTACAGGTTATGGACTGCCACAGATGCTTGTGGAAACAGTTCAGAGGTGATTCAGTTAATTTATGTTGTACCAGCATCTGGAATAGATGAAATCGAAACCAATCCATTCTTTAGGGTTTATCCCAATCCAAACAATGGGGAGTTCACCGTTGAGTATTCAGGAGCCACCAATGGTGAGATAGATCTTTATGTTCATGACATTGCAGGTAGAGAAATGCTTAATAATAATTTATCTATTCATGTGGGGACTAATAGTTTAATTATCAACCTGAACGATTCAAAGCCTGGAGTTTATTATCTACTCCTTATAGAAGATATCAGGGTGACAATTAGGAAAATTATTGTCAAATAACCTGTAATTATAACCAGAGTTTGAATTATGAAAAAAACAGGTTTTGAGTATATATCGAAAAGGGAGGTTTATCTCCCCGTAATGACAATGATGAACAACTTGAATTACTGTTTCGCAAAGGTTGTCAAGGATTGCGAAATTGAAAGTGATTCACAAGATCTGAGGCTCGTTGTCATAAGTGCTGTTAATCATCAGCTCAAAGGATTTGCATGGTTATTCGCTGCGATAAATGTTGTCACTCATTCATCCTCGAGGTTTGAGGATTGGAAGGATGAAATTGATAACCACAGTGATTGGTTGACATCTGAGGTCGCTCAGCTCGCAATGACTGATAATCTGAGGAAAACTTTAGCAATTCAGGTCCACTTCGCTATTGATAATTTCATTGATGGTTTATACAATGGAAATTTTGGAATTAGATCGGCTAGTGGGTTTATTCCTAGGGTTGAAAAAGTGGTTAATGAATTTTCTTTGAAGGCGTATGTTTTATCTGCTTTGAAGGCCTTGGGATATATGAGGAACTGTTTTCACAATAATGGCATCCATAGGAATGCTAGCAGCAAATTGAAACTTGGAAGTAAAAGGTTTGATTTTATAAAAGGCCAGTCAGTCAATTATTCAATTAAAGACTTGTTATGGGTTGTTGATTATTCTGTTAAGGCATTGTGCGAAATTATTGAATCAGATCAATTAATGGCTTACATAAAGGTCCTTGAGGATAAAGGGGCAGTGGCAATAAGCGATTAGCAAAAAACGAAATAGCTTGCAACTATCGAATATGAAAATATATTTAAAGACTATAGAATCTATTTTAAACACTCTTTTTAGTTGATCAATTATAAGCCAATGACTATGAGAAAAGTTTTTGTGATCAGTATTGTTATGATGATTTCAGCAACCCTGTATAGCCAAGGGATTTTGGGCTTTGGTGAAAGAAAAATTAAGAAACTTGAGGTCAAGGAGGATGGATTCAAAATAGAGATGAATTTCAGTCCAGTCATAGATGAGATTGAAAATAACGGAATACTTTATAAGATTTCACCTCTTTCACCAGATGAACCAAATAGTAAATTTATTTATGAAAGCCTGCTGAATGGACAGCTGTCTTATTCAGGTTTTCAGAGTTCTCGGCATTCTTACTTTCAGAAAAAGCAGAAAAGGAAAAGAAAGAGGGAAAAGTCGGATTTTGATTTTTTTTTGGAAGGCGCTTTTTTTCTCGTTGATAGAGGCATGATTGATAATAAGGAATTTGATGAGCTCAGCAAACAGATTCTCTATCATTTCGATTTTGAGACCGCTGATGAAAAATATAGTATAGATAGACTTATCGTAGCGAATCCATATTACGTCTATGAAAAATATTTAAGTCTATTTAAGTTGGAAATTACTAATCCTACTAACAGAGTGTTTTTATTTGATAAGCAGATATTTATTCAAAGTGGCAACACTGCATTGCGACCACTATCGAATGATGTTATTGTCGATTTATTACAGAATAGTAATCTAATCAATTTGTACAAATTACTAACCCTAGAAAGGCATAACCTAAACGATATTATTGTCGTCCCTCCAAGGGCTAAGGTCGAGAAATATTTTGCAGCAGTTCCAATCGACTTCAAAAATTCCACTCTTGAGATTTCTTTTGTCGGTATCGAAAACAGGTTCCAATGGAATATTGAAAAGGAGGAGGTTAAGATTGATGAATTATTCACTTACTTTGAATTTTATATAGATAGATCATATCCTGGATTCATTTCTTATGGCGATGTTGAATTAGAGTTTATGTTCCTAAGTGACAATCCAAATTCAATTTATCTTGGTGATAGTGAATTATTTATTGGGGAGTTAGATCTCTCAAAACAATTCAACATATTATCCTTGTCGCTACAGGGTGATGAACTCTACTTCGGAAAATCAGAGAATATTAATGGAAATGAATATCTAGAGAAAAATATGACGAGGAGAAAACCTATCCCAATCTCTTTAAAGAAGATTGAAGGTCTGGAGAAAAAAGTAAAGAACTAAACGACATCCTCGCTGAAATCCTCGAACAGGCTGAGGGACAGTACAAAGAATGGCCGATGGTGGGGTGATAATTTAAAAATATATCAAAAAGTTTAGTAATAACTAAACAAAATGAATAAATTTGCGTTTCATAAGATGGATGAGGTTAAAGGGATCATTCCTTTTTACAAATTGGAAATGGATGAATCCATATTGCTAAATGAGTTTGAGAATGAGATTGCAAATAATAGTAAATACTTGAGCCAGTTTAGAGCTGCACTGTCATGGATGGAAGAAGTTGCAAACAAAAAGACTATTCCAGATACAAAGTTTAAACCATTGGATAGAGGAAAAGAGGCAACAGGTGTTTTTGAGTTCAAAACAAAGAATTTAAGAATTTATGGTATGAGCCTGCCAGGTGGAAAGATCATAATATTTGGAGGCTATAAGAATAACAAACAGAATAAAAATATTAAAAGAGCTAAAAGAATTGCTAATGAGATTATTGATTTAAAATTAACTCCAAATGAAAAGACAAGAATTACTAAAGAGTCCTGAATATTGGATGGTTAAAATACAATCGGAATTATACAGTCAGATTGGTGAGTATATTGAAAGTGAGAAGATTAATAAGTCTGAGCTGGCCAAAAGGTTAAATGTGTCTAAAGGCTACATTTCTCAAGTTCTTAATGGTGATTATGATCATCGGTTATCAAAGTTTGTAGAGTTGTCATTGGCTGTAAATAAAGTTCCTATAGTTGAGTTTATGGATCTTGATGATGTAATCCAACAAGAATCTGGGGAGTATGTGGATTCCCCTTTAATATTAAAAAAAGGAGGTTTGAATTGGAAAAGCCATGAATATGCATCGGACGAGGGATCTTTCAAACTTTCAGAAGATATCGATAGTAATTATAGTGTTGTTCATTATGATTCTGTAGTAAATGAAAATTAATTTTAGACTTGCAGGTGTAGAGGAACTTGGGTTCTCTCACAATTCATTCGATCTTATTTCAGAAATTGGTGTGATACCAAAATCATTTGAAGTTGTAACAAATGTGACTTATAATTGGAGTATGGAGAAAAACTCTTTTGGGGTCATCCTTGAATTTATCTATTTATACGCTCCTGGAGACATAAAGGAAGCTACGGTGGC
>JAUVKA010000251.1 GCA_030592205.1 Bacteroidota bacterium
ATTCTGATGATCAAGGTCAACTAGATTAATCCACGGATACTTATCCTTTTCAAGAAACTTTTCTAATCTGTCTGTGTTTTTTATCTCAGCAGCAACTCCAATAACAGTAAACCCTTTATCATGAAACTCCTCATAGACTGGTATCATGGAGCGACTTGTTGCAATGCATGGTCCACACCAAGTAGCCCACAGATCAATAAGAGCAATTTTCCCTACAATTACACTTGATGCTCTTATTATATTACCATTCAAATCAGGAGCTTCAAAGTCAATGTATTTTCCACCAATTTTTAATGTGGACTCAGCGTATAGCATGTCATTAACCAATTTGGTATAGGGGTGATTTGTGAATTTACCGGTAAAGGTCTGATATTGTAACTGTATTTCCTCTAGATCCAAGTATTTGTTGTGGGAAAATCCCTGTATATCCCTAAGTAAAAAATAGTAAGATAGAATTGTTGTATGTTTACTTATGTAATCATATCTCCATTTATAACCTTCCTGATAAATTGAATCCTCAATTTTTTGAATAGCAGCTGCTTTTTCGCTTAGGTACAAATTAACCTCTTTTAGGGCTTCAATATTTCTATATATTTTGCCCTGATCAACTCTGTCAGCGGTATTTCTCAATTGTTCCCAAAGAATATTTGCAGTATCAGAAAAATAAGTGTCATTTTCGAACATTCTACTTGTGCTATCTGAAAAAGGTTTTGCTTTTCCAACAAATAACTTTCTGTATTTGTCCATATAATTCTTATAGCTACGATTGAGTTTTCCACCTTTGATCTCTGTAGATAAATAGTCTTCAGAAATTGAAATTTCAATTGTACCATTAGTTGGGAAAAAAGTATATGGTCGCCATGCTCCTTGCTCCATTTCCTCCTTGAATACTAATTCTTGTGCCTCAATATCTTCAAATTCAAATGTATATTCAAATTGGCTGTCAACAATAGGAATATATGTTTCTGCAAACCGTAGGTCCTCATGTGTTTTTTGCAGAATAAATTGTTTGTGATCTAAACCACTAATCTTTCCTTTAATGGTGCAAGTTTTTGTTTGGTTGTCACAGGAAATATAAAAAATAGTAAAGACAGCCAGTAAAATGAATTTTATATTATTATGCTTCATGCTATATTAGGTTAGGTAATTGCTTTGTATTTAAACGCTTAAGATAGCCTTTTATTATCAAATATTATTCCTGTCGTAGAATTTACAGACACTTTTCTACATGCTTTTTAGGGGGATAAGTGTCTGTTGATCACCAAGTGATCACTTTCCTCATAATCATAGTGAGGAAGGTGTTCTTTTTAAATCTTGATATCTATTCACTTGGGGGTCTTTGAAAAACCAATTGCTAATTACATGCAGATTTAATACATTTACATTGTTCCCTACCTGATGAATTAAACAAGAATTATGAAATTTAGACATAGTTTATTGTCCTTTTTGATGGGGATGTTTCTCATGTATATCGCTGGAACAAATGCTGTGTTATGCCAAAGTATAAGTTTTCAGGGGCTATATTCTGAAAGCAGTTACTCAAAATACTTAAAGTCTGCTGGTTATTCTTTTGCTTATGAGAGAGAAACACCCAAAGGTAATTCCATGATATTTTCTGTATCCCATGAGATGTATGGAAGTCCATATGAATATCAATATAGTCCAACAGGCAATCCCTCAGATTTGTGGTATCAGGAAATTAATCCTTTCAATCATAGGCTAAAGCTTGGTACTGACTTAGGTTTTAGGATAATAAATTTGTCCAGATTCTCCCTTTATTTTGGACCTACATTTAGTTTTAATTTCTTCTTTCTAAATGAGGAAGTAAAAACCAGTCATGAATCACTGGAAAGTCCAAGGCATAATGTTGACAATGAAGTATTCCCAGGAAAATTTGGCTTTGGGATGTTCATGAGATTGAAGGTTTCATCTCTTAAATTTCAAAATTACTCTTTTATCTTTGATGTTACCCCTGAGTTATCAGTGTTTAATCATATGTTTGCCAGAGGCAGTTATTATCCTGGAGCTGTTGGGTGGCTAAATTTTAAAGCTGGAATTTCTTACAGTTTAAAAGAGAAGTAGTTAATTTATTTACAGTAGGATGAGAACTTTTATTTATAGGATTATATTTTTTTGTTGACCAGCAATATAGTTCAGCAACAATTGTTCCGCACAAATAAAAGCTAAACCAATTATGAGTAAAAAGTCTGTTCTGTTCAAAACAAAGCTGGTAATACTGCTTTTTGTTATTATTGGATGCTGTAAAGAAGAACCACCTATTGTTGTTGATCCTATTGTTGGTACGTGGAATACAGTTTTTATTGACTCAGGGGGGATTCCTGTCTATAAAGAAATTGTGTACCTTCCAATTGACACATTAGACATAGAAGGTACTTGGACTTTTAACAAGGATGGTTCAGGAAATATTAAAGGATCAATAGATCAGCTTACTGGTGGAATTGAGCATTTTACTTGGGTAGTTAACGATTCTTTACAGAAGTTATTTATTATCTCTTTGAGTGATTTGACATATGGTCTTATCCAAAAGCTTGATACTGATTCTCTGTGCTTTTATTTCAAGGAGTGGAAATTCAATCAAATCTATACTGGAAATCAGATCTATTACAACATAAAGCTCGCAAAAGCAAAATAAAAGTACATCTTGCAGACACTTTTCTACTTGCTTTTTAGGGGTATATGTGTCCGGTAGAACTGGTTATTCCCACATTATCATACTGACGAGTCTTA
Source organism: Bacteroidota bacterium (assembly GCA_030592205.1). Taxonomy (GTDB): domain Bacteria; phylum Bacteroidota; class Bacteroidia; order Bacteroidales; family UBA12481; genus JAUVKA01. The sequence goes on from JAUVKA010000251.1 coordinate 2,749, forward strand.
CGCAATATGCACGCTACAAAAAGCGAAGCCCCTCAAGCGTGCGCTCTTGGGGCTTCTTCTCCTCTACTCGCGGTCACGACGAGACTCGAACTCGCGACCTCCGGCGTGACAGGCCGGCATTCTAACCAACTGAACTACATGACCAGTATTCGAAGACTGCAAAAATAGCTAATTTTTTTATTATTTAAATGATTTAGGTTAATTTTTTACCTTTATCTGTCTCCCTTTTTCAAAGCAGCCCTTCGGCTTCTATTTATCTTCCTGATTGCTATCATCCCGAGGCATTCCGATACGCTAACGCTATCGATCGGGATTTCGTAAACTCAATAAGCACGGGGCAATAATCCTTACTCCTTTCTGCCTTGTTCCCTACTTGAGCCTTGAGCCTTGAGCCTTGAGCCTTTATTTGTTCTCCTTCCTCCATTCATCCAACTCCTTGCTCTCCCTCAGCATATCTTCAATCTTATCAATCTCGGGTGAGTCTTCCAGAGCTTTCCAATCAAAATTTTCATCGAAGGGATCAAGGGCTTTTTGCGGATCAAATACCCTTGGATCTACGGCCACAGCCTTGTAAGGCGAAAAGTCCGGTTCATTAGTGAAGAAATCCGCTAAATCATTGGCACCGCTATCATAAAGATTCAAATTTGGAATCCCCAGGATATTCCAAAAGGTCTTAAAAATACTGCCAAAGCTATAGTGCTGATGCGACACATAATTTCTTTTCACATAGGGCGAGATTACTAACAGTATACTACGATGAGCATCAATATGATCTATCCCTCCCTGGGCATCATCTTCTGTAATTACGATCATCATATTTTCCCAATATGGTGTATGTGAAAGGAATTCAACCAATCGTCCTGTTGCCAGATCATTATCCATCATATAGCTTTCTCTGAACGGATATCCTGCTTCAGGCCGATCGCCGGCTCCATGATCATTTGGTACAATAACTGTTAGCAGCTGAGGAAGCTCCTCTTTGCCATCTGCCCAACGGTCGTTGTACTCTCTGATAAACATATCTATCCTGAACTGATCAGGGATAGCCATGTTATATGTTGGGTACAATTTCGATGTTTTATCATATAGAGGTGTCGGCATTGGATAATTAGCAATATGCTTGATACCGGTGTATTTATATTCTTGCTTATAAGAACCGGGCTCAAACATCGTTCCAAATCCAAAATTAAATAGTGAAATACCATGCCGTTCCAAATGATCCCACATTGATCCTGCTTCATTGTAATCCTCAGGATAAATAGCACCGGCTGAACCTGTAAAACTGAGTGCACCGGGAGCCTTAGAATTTGCACGGTATGAACGATTTCCTCCATAATTAGCCGGTGTGGTTGCTTCAACCCATTCATTTGGATATGTATTTGCAAGCCATCGATGTCCATCCGCTGACACATCAGAATCCACATAGAAATTATCTGATATTCCAAAACGAGCAGCCAAAGCCAGATGGTTTGGTGTAACAGTTATATCCTGGATGGCTTCACCATAAGGATTATGGATATCAACATGCATTCCATACCTGGCAATTGTGGGATCACCTTTTCCTCCCGGAACCTGCCCGTAGATTTCATCATATGTTCGGTTCTCTTTGGAAATAAAAATGATATGTTTTATGGGTGATTGCTTTTGTCCTCCAAAGAGTGGAACAGGATTATCATTTCTCCAGTCCAGACTTTCATCATCTACTCTCACGAATTTGAAGTTGTTACTAAGCACCCTGGCTGAGTGTTCTTTTAGCTGTCTGTCAGATGGCACCGGGATTACTGAAACCGATCCTTTCATCAGGCTACCAATGTAACTGCCCTCCGGTCCCCGCTTGAATGTCGCACCTCCATTAGGACCACTTCCAAATCCTTTAGCATTAGCCACAATCAGATTTTGGCCATCAGGGGTAACAGCCAGTTTTGAAGGAAACCAACCGGCAGGAATATGGCCAATCAGTTTTAGATCAGGTATATCTATTACACCAATTGCATTTATTCCTGATTCAGCAACAAAAAGTGTTTTTTGATCAGGAGAGACTGCAAGACCGAAAGGTATCTTACCGCGAAATTTATCAACCCTCGGGTCAAGATGTAATGGAATTGTTGCAACCACTGTATCTACCTTTGGATCTATTACAGATATATTATCATTGCTCCCATTGCTGACAAATACATATCTATCAGTAGCCACTAGCGAATTAGGACTGGCTCCACCCACTGCCGGAATATCTTCAACCATATCACCTATCAGGTATCCTGTCTTGGTTTTGGCAACTACCTTCGGTCCACCTTCTGCTTTCAGATCAATTGTCCAAACAGAAAATGACTCAGGTACATTGGGATCTCCTAAGCCGGGTATATTCACAGAGTCATTATGTATTCCATCCCTGGCCTCAGGAGTATTATAAGCAAAAGCAGGATAATCCAAAGCCGTTTCATCAAGACTGTCGGGATTTAAGCTGGCTACACGGGAGTATTCAAACATACCAACATTTGCCACATAAACTCTTGACTCATCAGGTGATAAGCAAATTCCGAAGGGATATCTACCAGTTGGAACCCTGTTTAGCACTTCTTCCCTTTCAATATCAATCTCCAGCATAATGAAATTAATCTGATCAACTACATAAAGCCTGGTTCCCGCCTTATTAATTTTCAGATCCCCAAGATATCCATGTCTGTAATCAACTCCATTTTCAAGTGCCATACAATCAATAAAACCTTTAGACTTGCCAGTCTCACTTTCAAACATATATATACAATTCTCCTGTCCACCTGCTGCATAAAGTATTTGATTATCCGGGGAGATAGCAATTCCCATAAATACTGAGGCAAGTACTCCCCTATCTGTTGCACTCCCCTCAGGAATCTGTCTGATTTGAGGATCACCTGTATGTATATCCTTTAGAATACTCAATGATAATGGACTGGTTCCTGAATTGGCTGTAACTGCAATTGAACCATCCAGGCTCAAAGCAAGTCCAAATGGATGAGGCGCCACCCTGTAAGTTTTACCAGCCGGTTGAACTAATCTTCCATTTGGAATTACTGAGATTCCAACCGTATCCATCAGGCAATAATCATCGCCAGCAGGAGACATAGCAATCCAGTATTCATTGCTGCCATTTGAACAGCTCATTAGTAATGCTAAAGCCAGAATTGTAAGTGCGTTTTTCATTGCGGAAACAGGATAAAAAAAGGGTTACAAAAAAAGTTACGTAAGGTTACGGAAAATAAGTTACGTAAAATTACAATTGAACAAGAACAAATCCGAAAATCCTTAGCAGATTGATAATTTGGAATAAATTCGAGATAATTGAGCGATGAAATCGCGTTAAATTCGAGAATTATTTCCAATTACAAAAAGACAAGAATAAATTCGAGATAATTGAGCGATGAAATCGCGTTAAATTTGAGCATTATTTCCAATTACAAATGGACGAGAATAAATTCTAG
>JAUVKA010000060.1 GCA_030592205.1 Bacteroidota bacterium
AGGTAATGAGTAACTTAAAACTCATAATTAATCATTTACCATTAACCATTTATCATTAACCATTAACAATTACTCCCAGCTCTTCTCAATTACCTTCTTAATCAGATCATGCCCCTCATCTGTATCACCATATAATTCACGCTGACGAATTACTTCAGCTTTCATCTCCAAAATAATATCCTGATATTCAGCGTCCCCGATAGCATTGTGAAGTTCCTTAGGGTCTTTTTCAAGATCATAAAACTCCCATCCGCGTTCGAAAGGCATCTCAACAATCTCATTCTTATTCAGGGGCTGTGCGTAAAACATTGCCAGTTTATAACGATGATTTCGTATTCCAAAATGGGCAGGACGAATATCCTGGTTAGTCCAATAACGATAATACATGGTTTCTCTCCAATCTGAAGGAGTATTACCGGATAGGTTCGCACGGAAACTGGATCCCTGCATTGATTTTGGTTGTTCAATTCCTGCATAATCCAGAAACAGGGAAGGGAAATCAATATTTAGAATGATATCATCAATCCTTTGGTTTTCTTTTATCTCATTAGGGTAGCTTATTACAAATGGCATTCTCAGGGATTCTTCATAAATCATACGCTTATCGAAAAAACCATGCTCACCAAGAAAATAACCTTGATCTGCCGTATAGATAACTACCGTATTTTCTGCCTGCCCGGTTGCTTCCAGATAATCCAGAAGTTTACCGATATTATCATCAATGGCAGCACCACAGCGCATAAAGTCTTTAACGAATTTCTGATATATTTTCTTTCGGGCTTCATCAGTACCGAGGTCCTCAGTGATGAAAGGTAATGCAGGATACTCACACCACCATGGCCCTATGGAAGCTTTATTGTATCTGGTTCCCAGGTTTTCAAGGGTTTGTCCTTTAAATAGTCTTCCAGTTGTTTCAGGACCCTCATCAAATAAACTTTCCGGGTAGGGGATTTCTATGTCCTGATATAGAACCTTATGCCTGTCAGGATAATCAAATGGTTCGTGCGTAGCCTTAAAATGACACATCAGGAAAAAAGGTTTTTCAGGATCTATACTATCCAGCCACTCAATGGAAAAATCGGCAATTACATCAGAAGAAAATCCCTTGTATTCCTTTCCACCTTCATATTCATCTTCCCAATTATCCATAGTCTTCAAAACAGGATTCTTATATAAGCCCTGGCCGGGCAAAACCATGTACTTGTCGAATCCCGATGGTTCTTTCTTAAGGTGCCATTTCCCGAATATAGCCGTCTGATATCCATTCTCCTGCAAAATTTTGGCAACATTAAGACTGTCAGGTTCCAGCCGGTCGCCCAGAGTGTAGACACCATTTTTGTGACTGTACTGCCCGGTCATTATGCTAGCCCTGCTTGGCACACAAATAGAATTAGTGCAAAAGCAATTGTCTAAAACAACCCCATTCTCAGCTAATCGTTCAATATTTGGATTATGAACCAGGTCCTCTAAAATACCTCCATATATCCCCCAAGCCTGGGAGGTATGGTCATCCGACATAATAAATAAGATATTTGGCCTTTCAGCCTCTTCTTCAGACATTTCCTCACAGCCAACAGTGACTAGAAATAATAACAGAATGAAGCTGGTGAGTTTTAGCTGGGTCTTCATTATATGGTCATTTTTTAATTTAAATGCAGGAAGCATGCAAATTATAACAGATTTTTTAAGCCGCCAATTATTTATGTGCTAAAATAGTACACAATATGGGTAAAGGCTTAAATCTAGTAATAACATAATAGTTGGATATTTATATTAAAAAACACCATGAAAATTTATCATTTATTAATTGTTTGTAATGCCTTGATATTTTTGCCCTTGAGGGACGGCAAATAGGGGCGGTAACTATTTTGGTTTTTTCTGGATCTGGCAAAAAGACACTTTTAAATATTTGGAAGATGCAAGATCGTTTAATCCACCAGTTTTTTTATTTTAATATTATAAATATTATCCGATGTTGAAGCGACTCTTTTACTTGTGCATAATTCTTTTTTTGTATTTGGGCTCTGAATTAACTGTGTATGCCGGCCCTTTGGATCCTACCCCATATAAAGTAAAACAACCAAACGGAACTGAAATCGTTTTAAGGAATTTTGGAGATGAATGGTACAGTTATATACAAACCATTGATGGCTATACAGTAGGGACTTCATATAGTGGCTCTTATTATTATTGTAAAAAAGGCCCATCCGGGAATTTGACACTGAGTGATGTTCTTGTTAACCCGGAAGTCAAAAGGGGTTCCAGGGAAAAAAGATACCTGAAAAAAGTGGGCAAGAATCTTCAAGCTGATCAGCATATAATTGATCAGCTTTGTGACAGGAATCCTTACAATCTGAAGAATATAAATAATCAGCAATCCTTAATAAACTCCCTTAGACAAAAAAGTGGAGGCGCTCAGGTTATTAATCTTTGTGTTTTACTTGTTGAATTTGACGAGGTTGGCCACCTAATACCTAAAGCAAACTTTGAACGATTTTTCAATGGGGATACACCAACTACTGTAAAAAGCTATTATCAGGATGCCTCTTATGGTGAGGTTGAAATTCAGGCTGACGTATATGATTGGTATCGCGATAAAACCACTCTTCAAAACAGGGATTATAACAAACCAATTGAACAGATGTTGAATAATGCAATCCTGGGAATGGATGGAGAAGTAGATTTTTCCAAATATGATAACGATAGTGACGGAAAGCTGGATGCCATAATTATGGTTTATGCTGGTGAGTTCCAGAAAAATAATAGTGAAACTCGGTATGATTTTGGCGCCTATGCAGGATCATTGGGCAATAATTACAAGTTAATTGTTGACGGAGTTGCAATCGATAGGATGTGCTGTACATCAGAGTTAAAGGCAAATGGAGAACAACAAGCAGTCGGAGTGGCAATTCATGAGCTGGGGCATCTTTTATTTAACATGCCGGATATTTACGATACATCCTACGGCACAAACGGGGTAGGTAGCTGGTGTACTATGGGAACATTGTGGCTTGATGGCGGCTGGACTCCCCCTATGCTTGGGGCTTTTTCAAAGGAGTGTGCTGGATTTGTCGAACCTGTGATTATTCCTGAACAAACAGACAATAATTATTCTATACAAAGAGCTTACACAAACAGGGAAGCTATATATCGTATCAATATGCCTGATAATCCGACAGAATATTTTCTGATTGAAAATCGTCAAAAAGTATTTAATGATAAGTATTTACCGGGAGATGGAATGCTGATCTGGCACATTGATATCAAGATGAGTGGAAATAACAGCCTGCAAAGCGATCATCAGAAAGTTAGCCTGGAGCAGGCAGACGGACTTAATGACCTTTTTTATAGAAGAAATAGGGGTGACTCAGGGGATCCATTTCCCGGGAGGAGAAATAATAGAATATTTGATAAAAATAGTAAGCCAAATAGCAATGATTGGTATGATCATGAGACTGATATTTCGATCTATAACATCAGTGATTCGGATTCTATTATGACAGCCAATGTGTTTGTTCCCGAAGCTGTTAATGCTGATTCTGTAATGTATTTCGATCTCGTCTATAATGATTTTGAGAATGGCCTGGGAAAATTTGAAAACAAACCTCAAATATCCATCTATTCCGGTGAGGAATATGCATACCAGGGGGATAATGCAATCATGACTGGTGGAAACCCTGGATGGGCAGGTGTTGTGCAAGGCCCCTGGACAACTATTGATCCATCGTTTCAACAAATAAAGATTGATTTCTATTTCATTTCAACAGGCTTTTCAGGATCAGACTTTTTAAAATTCTGGATTTGGGATGGGCACAATGGTAATGGCTGGGGAAATATTCCGCTTAATTACGGAGATAGTTTTGCAAATAATAAGTTTTATAAATGTACGGCAACAATACCAAGGGGCGGGGATTACAGCTTCAATCCCAATGCAAATTTTGCTATTATGCCGGTAGCCGGAAACAATACCAGGATATATGTTGATCAGGTGTCTTTATCAGGTACATTTAAGAAAGATGTCGATAGGTTTACCCTAAACCTGGAAGAGGTACAAAAAGATTTAACTTCAATCGATGATTTAGCCATAAAAGTTTCGGATATCAATATATACCCTAATCCTACCAAAGGTATAACTCACTTTAAAATAAACCTTAAAGAGGACTCTGAAGTAAGCATTGGAGTATATAATTCATTGGGGCAATTAATTGAATCCTTAAGCAATAAACGCTTGCTGCCAGCTGGATTATCTAATATACGATGGAATCCTGGTAATAACCTGGAACAAGGAGTGTACTTTATTAAAATTGTTATTGGTAATCATATATGCACACGAAAAGTCCTGATTGAATGATCAATAATGGTTCAATACTAAAATGGAGCATTTTGACCCTATTATTCTCCATTCTATTTGCTGGCTGTGGAAACTTAGCGAATCAAAAAAATAAACAGCCAGACCCAAATATTGTATTGATCCTTGCAGATGATATGGGTTATGGTGATGCGAGATGCTATAGTCCTGATTCCAAAATTCAAACCCCAAATATCGACCTTCTGGCCTCAGAGGGTATCCGGTTTACTGATGCACATACTCCTTCATCAGTATGTACACCAAACAGGTACGGCCTTCTAACCGGAAGGTATTGTTGGCGGACCCGACTGAAAAGTGGTGTAATCCTGGGGTATGATGAATCCCCGCTGATTGAAAAGAGCCGTGAGACTATTGGATCCTTACTTCAAAAGAAAGGCTATACGACAGCTTGCATCGGGAAATGGCATCTTGGAATGAACTGGCAAACCAGAGATGGATATGTTATACAGGATGATCATAACATGTGGCAGAATTATGATGGACCATTCAAAGATAATGAAGAAAGCATCGATTTTAACAAACCCGTATCGGGTGGTCCGCTTGAGCTTGGATTTGATTATTTCTTCGGTACCTTAGGTTGCTCTACCAGTGATAATCCATACTGCTTTATTGAAAATGACCGGACTGTTGGTATACCCTCAGTTAAGATACCTGATAAATGGTTAGGATTGCCCGGTGTAGTAACCGGGTTAATGGAGCCCAATTGGTCTATGGAAGATGTGGATCCTATTTTCACCCGGAAAGCCATTGAGTTCATTGATAATCATGTTAATAATGATCGGGATGCCCCATTTTTCCTATATCTGGCACTATCCTCCCCACATATCCCTTTTCTGCCACCAGAAATGACAAAAGAAAAAAGTGATGAAGGACCCCGTGGAGACCTCGTCATGGTTGTTGACTGGAGTGTTGGTGAGATATCAAAAACACTCGATAAACATGGGATCGCTGATAATACCTTATTTATTTTTACCAGTGATAACGGGCCCAGGAGAGGTGGAAACGGTCACTTGTCAGCCGGGCCATTCAGGGGATATAAAGGCAATATCTGGGAAGGAGGCCATAGGGTGCCTTTTATTGCCAGATGGCCAGGCCAAATTGATCCCGGAACTATTAACAGCCAAACAATCAGCCTTACTGATATGCTTGCGACATTTGCCGGGTTAACCGGTCAGTCTTTATATATAAATGCAGGTGAGGATAGCTATAATATGCTTCCGGCAATTCTTGGGGAGCAGTTTGAACCACCGGACAAACGGATCAGGATATTCCATTCTGTATCAGGCGTTTTCGCCATAAGAAAAGGTAAATGGAAGTTGATAGAAGGAACAAGAGGTTCAGGGTCAGGAAAATTGAACTTAAACAGGGATTCCCTGGAGAATATCGGGCAGCTATATAATCTGGAGGAAGACCCTTATGAGCAGATTGATTTATATGACCAGCACCCTGATATTGTTAGCGAACTGCTAGATATATTACAAAAAATAAGGAAGGATTAACAATGTATTCTATCAGAATAAATCTTTGCTCTTTTCTGCTTCTTATTACTGCTGGATTATTTGCACAAAATCCCGTAAAAAATGAGATCCCAGCTTCAACACGGATGATCTGGTATGACCAGCCTGCTGATTTATGGATTGAGGCTTTACCAATTGGCAATGGACGCCTTGGAGGAATGGTATATGGAGGGACTCACGAGGAAATCATTAAATTGAATGAGAATTCACTATATGCCGGAGGCCCATACAATTCAAATGGCCCTGGAGGATACGCCTACCTGGATTCCATCCGTAACCTTGTATTTGAAGGCAAAGGAAAAGAAGCCGAAGAGCTGTTTGAGAAAACAATGATGGCGAGAAACTGGAAACAGGAATCTGCACCCTACCAACCTCTTGGCAATATTAGAATCTTTTCTCCCGGCCATGCTTTTGTGAGTGATTATAATAGAGAACTATTGTTAGATTCTGCCCTTGCTCTCGTTTCTTATAAAGTTGGGGATATTAAATTTACTCGTACCGCATTCTGTTCCTATCCCGACCAGGTAATGGTTATTAAAATAGATGCTTCAAAACCCGGAAGTATTAATACCTATTTCCAACTTGAAGGTGTGACCAATCCAGGGGGTACCAGGGATGAAAAATGGGGTATCTCATTCAAAGATGATAACACCTTGATCCTTTCCGGTATTACACGAAGCATTGAGGTATCAGATGAAAGATTAAGATATGAAAGCAGGATCAGGGCAGTGCCTGAAGGTGGAAGTATGGAAATAATCTACAAGGCCAATATGCCATTGATCCATGTGGAAGGAGCCAACTCAGTCACTTTGTATATGACTACTGCTACTTCATATGTTAATTATAATGATATTTCAGGTGATCCGGTAAAGCGAAATAATCAAGTTTTGAATGATTTAGGATCCAGGACATATGATGATATACTGAAGGATCACGTATTAGATTTTTCAGAGTTATTTAACCGGGTTTCCTTGGATTTGGCGAATAATAATACTTCTGATATACCTACTGATCAACGATTCGATCTGTTTGCATGCGGTGAAGACCCAAACTTTGCTTCATTATTCTTTCAATATGGAAGGTACCTGTTAATAAGTTGTTCACGTCCCGGCGGGATTCCTGCCAATCTTCAGGGCTTATGGAACCAGGATATGAATCCGGCCTGGAACGGGGGTTTCACAACCAATATCAATTTTGAGATGAATTATTGGCTGTCTGATATGACAAATCTTTCTGAATGCAGGGAACCCCAACTCACAATGATTAGGAAAATGTCGGAGACTGGCCGGGAAACGGCCAGATTGAATTTCAATGCTGATGGCTGGATATTCAACTGCAATACAGATATATGGCTTATGAGCGCACCTATATACGGCGCGTACTGGGGAAGCTGGCATACAGCGGCAGCCTGGTTCTGCGACGATCTGTGGGAGCACTTTCTTTTCACCCAGGATACAGCTTATCTAAAGGAGTATTATCCGCTTATTCGAGATGCTGCATTATTTTTTGATCAGACATTGGTAGAGCATCCAAAATATGGCTGGCTGGTGATTAATCCATCGGGTTCCCCGGAGAACGGACCGGGCGGAGATCCGGCCTGGACAAGAAATCCTGATGGAACCAGGAATAGACCCATTGGTATTTGTGCCAGTTCAACATGCGATAATGCTTTGGTAAGTGAATTATTTGAACATTTTATTGAAGCTTCTCTAATCCTGGGCCAGGATGAGAAACTAAGAAAATCGCTTGCGAAAAAGAAAAAAAGATTACCTCCATATCAAATTGGGCAATATGGTCAATTGCAGGAATGGCTCGAAGACCTGGATATTCCGGAGGATAAACACAGGCATACTTCTCATTTATGGGGATTGCATCCCGGGACATCTATCGATCCTCTAAAAACACCTAAACTTGCAGACGCTGCAAAAATAACCCTGAAGCACAGAGGAGATGAGTCAACAGGCTGGGCTATCGCCTGGAGAACGAATTACTGGGCAAGACTGAGAGACGGGAACAAAGCTTATAAGTTGCTGAGACGGAATCTGACACTGGTAGATTCGCCGGAATATGGAAGAGGTCCCGGAGGCACCTACCTTAACTTGTTCGATGCCCACCCACCATTTCAGATCGATGGGAATTTTGGTGGAACTTCCGCAATTACAGAAATGATACTTCAATCACATAACGAATATATAGAATTCCTGCCTGCATTACCCGACGCCTGGCCAAACGGAGAATGCTCAGGGCTTTGTGCCAGAGGAGCGTTTGAGATTGATCTGAAATGGGATGAGGGGGAATGGATCGAAGCAACAATACTGTCAAAAAAAGGCGTACCCTGCGTCATAATATCTGATTCCAGGATTGGTGTCACCGCTGGTGGGAGAAAGGTTAAGGTTTCTAAAGCTCAAAATGATAAATACAGCTTCCTCACTGAACCAGGGGGGATTTATACAATAATAAACAGGGATGTCCTTAAAATGGCTCTTTTGGAAGAACATCTCAAGGGAAAAAAAGACTTCTCCAGGTTCAGCAGCATTTATGATTTGATCAGAAATGAAATCTATAATGTTAATGTGAATGGCACCCAGATTACCACCAAACATGTTACCACAATAAACGCTGGCACAGAAGTACTACTTGTAGTGAATGGTGCAGTGGTAAATAATATCTCTTACATCAATCCAAATGACGTGGAATCTATCCGGTATGTCCATAACAATGAGGCGACAAAATATGGTGTAAGGGGGTCTAACGGGGCTATTGAAATAGTGTTGAAATAATTCATTACCTAAGAAACGATATATATGAAACAGATTGTAATTATTTTGAGTGTATTCCTATTCACAGCTCTAATATCATGCACTAATGATAAAGATGCTGCGGAAATGATTAACCTGGATGATACCAGGGAGACGGTAAAGCAGGAACTTACTGAAAACTATGGTAGTTCCGAATCTGACAGGATTAATAAGGGTGTTGATCACCTGAGCAAATTGTGGATAGCAGCTGACGGCAGTACTAAAGATTTTAGGGATTTCTGTCTTAAGCAGTTTGTTCCCTCGGGAGAAAAACTTGATCAATTATTTGCTATAGTTGAGGAACAATTTGAAGTTATAAACGGTCATAGCAGGGAAATCAGTGTTTATCTTGATTATCCTCTTGTTACCCACCAAAGACCTGTAACTGAAATAGACCGTTTATTCAGCAAATCAAAACCGCATATTGATTTCTACAAATCCAGACTGGCACTTGCTATTGCGTTAAACTTCCCCTACCACACTCCCAAAGAGAAAGAAGAACTGGGGGAAACGTGGAACAGGAAAAAATGGGCTATGGTTAGAATTGGCGACAAGTTTGATTTTCGCCCGGATCCAGCAAAAATTCCTGAACCGATACCGGAGCCAGAGGATCTTATTGATTATACAAAACTGTATATTATCTCTATGGACCGGATCCTGTCATCAGATATGGAAATCCTTTTTCCCGAAGGAACCCGGTTAAACTGTCATAACAGCCTGCGAGATGAGATAAAAGCCTTATATACCCGGGAAAATCCATTGACAAGGCAAAGAATGATCAGCCAAATCGTAATGCATATTATTTATCAGACTATCCCTGAATGCATGATCGGGGAAACTAAATTTTTCTGGAAACCCGATTCTGATGAGGTTTTTAAAAAAGAAGGTGGCAGGTATGTCACAACAGAATATGAAAGGGAGCCCGATCGAAGATATAAAAACCTCCATTACAGAATGAAATCAAAAATGAACCAGGATGCTCAATATCCTGAAGGTTCAACCTATATAACCAGGACGTTTGAGAAAAGACAGTTAACCGAAGAAAGGGTAGTTGAATTACTGGAGTCTATTGTAGGTGCTCCGGAAAGGATTCAAGTTGGAGAAATTCTCAAAGAAAGACTCGGCCGTGATCTTGAACCATTCGACATGTGGTATCCATGTTTTCAAAGCCAGTCAAATTACGATATGGATGAACTAGACCAACTGATCAAGGAAAAATATCCAAGCCCACTGGCTTTTCAGAATGATATTACCAATATTCTCCAGCGAATAGGATTCGATAGCGAGACAGCCGATTTTCTGGGAGAACATGTCATTGTTGATCCTGTTCCTTCAGGAGGCCATGCAAATGCACCTCAGATGCATGGTGCCAAAGCCCATTTGAGGACCCGATTTGAACCCTATGGTTTAAATTACAAAGATTTTAGAATTGGGATGCATGAAATAGGGCACACAATTGAACAGAATGTCGCTATGTATAAGACCGACTACTACTCTTTAAAGGGCATTCCAAGCAGTTCGTATACCGAGTGCATGGCAGATCTGATTGCATACCGGGATATGGTAGGTCTAGGTGTCAGTTCTGAATACAGTCAGGAAGAAAAAGAGCTAAATGCACTGGCATCTTTCTGGTATGTTTTTGAACATGGTGGTATAGCACTCCATGAAATAAGAGTATGGCATTGGTTTTATGATCACCCGGATGCCACTGTTGAAGAATTGAAGCAAGCCACTATCGATTTGGCTAAGGAAGTCTGGAATGAATTTTTTGCTGAAGTTTATGGCGTTAAAGACATTCCAATCCTCTCAATTTATAATCACTTCATTAATGGGAGTCTTTATCTTCATAGTTATGCACTTGGAAACGTTGTGCTGATGCAGGTTGAAGAATTCTTCGATGGTCGCGACTTTCCAAAGGAAATGGTACGCTTGTGTGCAATTGGCCGCTTAACACCAGACTTATGGATGAAAGAGGCTGCCGGAGAGCCACTTAGTTCTGAGCCTATGCTTAGAGCTGTTCGGAGAGCAATAGAAAATTATAAATGAGATAAATCAAATCAATAACATACAACCATGCACAATATATTATTCATAAAGAAACTTTTGCTTGTCGGACTTTCCTTCTTCCTGTCTGTAATACTTATTAGCGGCTGCAAAAATCGGTCAGACGGTCAGGAAAAACCAAATTTTCTCTTTTTTATCTATGATGATGCCTCTTGGGAACACTTTGGATGTTATGGTGACAAAGCTATAAAAACCCCGGGGACTGATAAACTCGCTCAGGAGGGGATACTCTTCACCAATGCATATTGTGCTGCTCCTTCCTGTTCACCCTCTAGAGCAGCAATACTGACCGGACAGGATATTTACCGATTGGAAGAAGGAGCTGTCTTATGGGGCAGTCTTGAGAAGAAATTCAAAGTCCTTCCAGATTTACTCGAAGATGCAGGTTATTCCTGCGGTTATATCGGGAAACCATATTGGCCCGCATACTTCGAGGCTGATAGTGTTCATTCCATGCCAACCGGGTCGTGTTTTAATATTTTAAGAGCCAGGAATGTTCGGGAGGGTCTGACTCTATGGAGTGATTAGACTCCAAATTTTAAGGTCTTTCTAAATCAACTCGAAGAAGGTCAGCCCTTTTTCTTCTGGGTTGGAATCCAGGAGCCCCATGTTCCCTGGCCTGAGGGATTTGGGATTGAAATGGGTATAGATACTTCAAGAATCAGAATCCCTGAATTTTTACCTGATATCCATGAAACCAGGATGGATATATCTGATTATATGGGAGAAATAATGTGGGCAGAGAAATATATTAATGAAATGGTTCAAATCCTGGAGGATAAAGGCTTAATAAATAATACTCTGATAGTTATCACTTCTGATAACGGTATTCCCATACCGCGATCCAAGGCGACGCTTTATGACCATGGCGTAAGAATGCCACTGGTTATGAGCTGGGCTGATAAAATTCATTCAGGCAGGACTGTGGATAATCCGGTTAGTCTTATTGATATGGCTCCAACTTTCCTTGATCTTGCAAGAATTGAAATACCTGAGGAAATGACTGGTCGAAGCCTGAAGAACATTATCCTATCAGAACAGTCAGGTACAGTTAAAAATGAGCGGGATTTTGTTGTCAGCGCTATTGAGAGGCATGTGTTCTGCAGGGCACAAAGAGAGGGTTATCCACGAAGAGCAATCCATACAGAGGATTATGCCTATATTATAAACTTTGAACCAACATGGTGGCCATGCGGAGATCCAGATATTTTGGATAAGAACGGCAATCCCCGATTTGGTGATTGCGATCCGGGACGAATCAAATCCTTTTTAATTGAAAATAGTGAAAGCCCAGGATTTTCCGACTACTTTGAAATATGCTTTGGAAAGGTTAAAAGAGAACAACTTTTCGACAAGAAGAATGATCCTGATATGATCCACAACCTGGCCTATGATAAAAACTATAGTGCGATTAAAAGAGAATTAAAAGGAGAGCTTAAAGAGTATTTGAAGGCAACAGGTGATCCAAGGATTTTTAAATAATTACAAGTAAAAAAAATAGCATGAAGAATCACCTGAAATTGCCATGAATACTATGTATGAATTAAGGGCATATGAAGATTTTGCAATCACTCAAAGGAATTGAGCAAATAAATCACTTGTGTCAACATAGTATCCAGATTGGACAATTTCTTACTTGCGTAATACCCATATTATTAGCAATTTGGATACTGTTGCAATTAATGATAATAAACTAAAACTTAAACTGCATAATATGAGATCCTTAAGGCAATTATTTCTATTGTGTACCCTGTTTTGTTCTGGGTTGAGTTTATTAGGTCAAGGTGGTGATAAACTTATGCTAAACCTTGATGATCTTTTCAGTGAAGAGTATAATGCCGAATCCTTCGGGCCGGTGCATTGGACAAAGGATG
>JAUVKA010000231.1 GCA_030592205.1 Bacteroidota bacterium
ATACGTGACCAACTGGGGAGGCAGTATCCCGGATGAATCAGATATACATGTGGCAGGAGTACCCTGGGGAAAGGCAAAAGTCGATCCCGAAACCGGGTCCATTCGTGAAGGCTCGGTAAGTGTTCTGGATCCGGCTACAGGCAAAGTTCTGGATGAGATAATCGTTGGCCTTCATCCCAACGATATTGTGAAAAGCCCGGACGAGAGCTTTATATACATTGCCAATGCTAATAGTGATAATGTTTCTGTGATTGATACCAGGACGGATAAGCTTAGCGAAACCATTCCAGTCAGGTTATTGGGTGATGAAAATCCCTACTGGGGATCCTCGCCAAATGGACTCGCCATCAATGGAAATGGAAAGACTCTTTATGTGGCCAACGGCATGGACAATGCCCTGGCTGTAGTCAATCTGGGAGCTCAGGCATCATCTAAAAGTAAAATAAAGGAGAGTGTTGTCGAAGGTTTTATCCCAACGGGAGCCTATCCTGGTGCCGTATGCCTGGTTAGTAACAACCTTCTCTTTGTGGCAAACATAGAGGCTGAAGGAGCAAGGATAGCCGACAACACTATTATTCCCTCAGGGGACCCCGCCTACAATGCACATCGGATGATGGCATCAGTCTCCCGGATTCCGGTTCCCGGGAAGAAACAGCTTGCCAGTTATTCGGAACGTGTTGTGAGATCCAGCCTCTTGTTCCGCATGAGCCTTTCACTGGAGGAACCCAGAGACGACACCCCTCCTGTTCCTGTTCCGGCCCGTATTGGAGAACCCTCGGTTTTTAAACATGTAGTCTATATTATAAAGGAAAACAGAACCTATGACCAGATTCTTGGTGACATGCCGGCAGGCGATGGGGAACCCTCCTTATGCGTTTTTGGTGAAGAGATCACTCCAAATACTCACCAGCTTGCACGTCAGTTTACCTTGATGGATAATTACTATGTCTCAGGAAAATCATCTGCCGAAGGACATCAATGGACCGATGCTTCCATTGTCACCGACAACATTGAAAAAAATGTAAGGGCTTGGTTCAGATCATATCCCCATGTCCAAACTGATGCGCTGGTATACAGTCCCACCGGATTTATCTGGGATAACGCGATCCGTAATGGCAAGAGTGTACGTATCTACGGCGAGGCGTGCATTCCGGTATTTAATGATAGCCTGAACTGGAGCAGTATCTATTCAGATTTTAAAAATGATAAACCCTTTGTCTTTAGCAACAAGACAAGCATCAAACCTGTGGAAAAGCTGCTCTCACCTACCTACCCCGGTTATGACCATCATGCCATTGCAGATGTGATCAGGGCCAGAGCCTTTATTGCTGAATTGAAGGCCTACGAGGAGATGGAGGGAGACCAGTGGCCGGCCTTTAGCATAGTAGCCCTGCCCAATGACCATACAGCCGGAACCCGCCCCGGATTTCCCACACCGCGCGCCATGGTGGCTGACAATGATCTGGCATTGGGCCAGATTGTGGAAGCCATAAGTAAAAGCAGGTTCTGGGAGAATACGGTCATATTTGTCACCGAGGATGATTCGCAAGCCGGATGGGATCATGTATCTGCTTATCGCACTCTTGGCATGGTTATCAGTCCCTACTCTCAAACTCAAACTTTGGAAAGTACACAGTACAACCAAACTTCCATGGTACGCACCATTGAGCAGATTCTGGGACTTCCGCCCATGAATATTTTGGATGCGACGGCCATGCCCATGTTTGATTGTTTTGTCTCCACACCAGACAACTCCACCTTTAATGCTCTGTCAAACAACATTCCGCTTGATGAAATGAATCCTGAATTAAGTGCGCTAAGTGGGAAGGCCTTGTACTATGCCAAGAAGAGTATGAATCCGGAGTTTACCCATGTGGACAGGGGAAATGATCAACTGCTAAACCGGATCATCTGGTACGCTATGAAGGGAAAAGAGAGCTACCCCAAAGCCTTTTCAGATGGAGAAGAGGATGACGATGATGACTGAAAATTTTCCCTTCCCGGGATCACAATCCTGACTTCAAGCCAATTTGACTGGCGTGGAAATCAAACTTACCTTTGATTATAAGCTGTCAAAATGAGTGATGCAATTCTATTTCAACTGTTTTAGCTGAACTTAAGATTTCGGATATGAATGTTAGCAAAACCTTATCGGAACTGGCTGTAATTAAAGCAAGTGAAACAGCTATTATTTTTAATGACAAGCAATTTACTTATGGCAACATAAATACCATTGCTAATTCCCTGGCAAGCTATTTAGCGGAAAAAGGGATTAAACGCGGGGATAGTATTGCAGTGATTCTTCCCAATTGCCCTGAATTTGCATTTGCATATTTTGCAGTGACCAAGTTGGGTGCAATTTTTAGTCCCATCGATACCAGGCTTGGCGAAACCGAAATAAACTCAATACTTGCGGATACAAAAGCAAAGGCCTGTTTTATTTATCCTGATTTTCCCCTAAAGGACAAGCTGATCCAATCCCTTCATTTAATTGATATTGCAGGCGAAGAATTTAAATCACATGTAAAGAATCCACACGAAGTCAAAGATATTGTTGCAGATATCAGACCAGAGGACGCGGCCTTGTTTTTGCATACTTCGGGAACAACAGGAAGACCAAAAATTGTTGAGTTAACTAACTCCAACCTGGACTGTTTCCCCGAGGCCATGAAAGATTGTATTGTCTTGCGCGAAAAAGAAGTTTTAGGAATTATTCTTCCCATGTCGCACATATCTGGCCCCATTATCTTAAACCTCCTTCTGGCTGAAAAATGCAAGCTGGTAATTATTGACTCCATTAATCCGCTTACACTTTTTGAAAATATATCAAAGCATAAAATAACCTTCTTTCATGCTGTACCGCCAGTCTTTAGCCTGATGCTTAAATCCGGACTGGCTGAACGATACGATACTTCCAGCCTGGATATAATTGCAATGATGGGCACCTCAGTGCCTGTATCACTAATGAATGCCTTTAAGAAGTCCTTCCCTCATGTTGTAGTACTACAGGGCTATGGTTTGACCGAAACCTCGCCGCTTGTGACCTTAACGAAAAGGGAAGATGCAGATCTGAAAAGGGCTAGCATCGGGATGCTTGTTGAAGGAGCTGATGCCTTAGTTATTGATGAAGATGGCAATTCGCTGGGCGTGGGTGAAATCGGCGAATTAATTGTAAAAGGCCCCATGGTTATGAAAGGTTACCATGATCTTCCTGAGCAAAATAGTGCACGAATCAGGGATGGATATTTCTATACCAACGATCTGGTGAAATTTGATACCGACAACTATTATTATCATATGGGCCGCCGGGATGATATGGTCGTATTAGCCAATGGTTTGAATGTTTATCCTGCTGAAATTCAGAATATAATCTTTTCACACCCGGCAGTATTGGATGCAGCAGTAATCGGTGTTCGTTCTGCAAAGCAACAGGGAAATATCCTGCATGCCTTTGTTGTTCTAGCTCCAAATGCATCCTTAAGTGAGATAGATATCAGGGATCTGTGCATGAAACAATTGGGCAGCATAAAAACACCAAAGAAAATATCATTATTGGAATCTCTTCCGAAAAATTCAACGGGCAAAACGGATATTCAGGAACTTAAAAATCGCGTAGGTACTAATGACGATTAAACATCTAGTCGGGAAAGCATCCTTTCAACTTGTTAAGTTCATCCTTTTCATGACGAAAATTTCCCCGTTGAAGTTATCTTATGCAATATGCACATTTGTTGCTAAGGTGGCTTCAGGACTCAAATGGAAAAGAAAGACAATTGCGCTGAATAATCTGAAGATCGTTTTCCCGGAGCTTACTGAGAAGGAAAGAAAATCCATCTTCAGGGAGTCACTCAGAAATATGTTCAAGAATTATTTTGAAATGGCTTTTATTATCAATGGGAAATACGCCGCAGAAAAAATTTCGGAAGTGGCTAGTGCCTCAGGGCTGGAATACCTGGATAATTTAATAGATAGGGAACAGGGCGCTTTATTGTGCAGTGGACATTTTGGCAATTTCCCCTTGATGATTATTTGGCTGGCAGTTAGAGGTTATCCTGTAGCTGCAATCTATAAAGAAGCAAGGAATTTCCCAGATGATTTTTTTGGCAATATCATGCGGAAATTCAATGTTACACCGCTCAAATTTAAATCGGATGCATCAGTGACAGTTGCAATTATAAGAGCCCTGAAAGAGAAAAAAATCGTTTTAATACAAAACGATCAGTCACACCCGGACGGGATATATGTGAATTTTTTTAATAAATCGGTACCCTCTCCCGCGGGACCTGCACTACTGGCTAAAAGAGTAGGGGTCCCTGTTATTCCTGCCTATATATTCCGGGACAAAAACAATCATCATCTAATTACTGTTTTACCGGAAATTCCGCTCCAGCAGGAAGATGATCATGAAAAATTCATGCTGGTTAATACTCAGATTCAGATAGACTGGATTGCCCAAATACTGGAGAAGTACCCCACGGAGTGGTTATGGTTGCACAACAGATGGAAAAGGGCTAAAACTATTTATCCACCGCTCTAGCGATTTTCTGATGAAGAATGGAGGGGGGACATCGAGTTAATTCTGAGTTTTAGTCCCAGGGTAATAAGGATGGAGACCAGGTAGATGATGATTCCGTAGATGGTGGACCAGCAAGTAATTTTTATTACTTTGGCCAGTATTGCAGGGGCAATTTCGCTGTTTTTATTAGCGAGGTAATCAAATATGTCCACCAGTCCCAGAATCTGACTAAATATGCCGAACACCAGGGTGAAGAGTGCGATCGACCTGATGTATCCTATCAGGTTCTTTATTTTATCTGTATTAGCTACAGTAGATTTAATCGCCAGCGTAGCGGCTACGACCGAAAGAGAGAGAATAATCAGGAATAGAATGGAGAGTGTTCCCATAAACCATTGACCACCTTCGATGAAATAACGTACCATGATTTTGTGTTTTTAGTTTGTAAAATTGTTACAAGTCAAAATTAGAGACATGGATGTTTGCAGTCAATGTGAAATGAATATGCTTACCTGTAATTCATCCCCAATTTATTGGTAGTTTCTGAAAAATCACCAAATTGAGCCTAAAATCTTTGAATGCGAAGCTTTTATCAAACCATATTCTGGATTCTTTCCTTTGTGATCCTCACTCTCGCATTCGGACGATCTTTCGGGGAACTGTCTCAATCCTTCTTCTTCGTGTCCTTTCTCTTCCCTGTCATTGTGGGTACATCCTATCTGGTCAATGCTTTCCTGGTGCCCCGATACCTGCTCAGAAAGAGCTACTTTAAGTTCATCCTCTATTTCATCTATGTCCTGGTATTCTCGGTTTACCTGGAAATGCTTGTTATGACATTATCCCTAATTCTTTTTGCCAACTTTCAATACACTGAGTTAAATCCCAAAACAACCGATGTGGTTTTTCTCACCGTCGTACTCTACTTTTTCGTTTTTCTGAATACCATAATTTTCCTTATTAAAGTCTATTTTATGGGGGAGGAGAAACAGAAGGAGCTGGAAGCAGAAAAGCAGAAACTTAAAAAGGGCTACTTAGTTGTAAGGTCCGAAAGGAAGAACATGCAAATCCCCTACGATCATATCGCATATGTAGAAAGTGTAGGAAATTATGTAAGGATCCAAACCTCTTCAGGCGAATCCATATTGTCAAAAGAGAAGATCAGCAGGCTTAAAGAGAAACTACCAGAATATTTTCTGAGAATACATCGCTCCATTATCGTTAACAGGGATAAAATTCAATCCTTTAACAAGGAATGGATCACTGTAAATGAGAATGATCTGCCCCTGAGTAGAAAGTACAAGGAGCAGATCATTAATCAATTAAACAAGGGTTGACTTAGGAACCTCCGACGATTTCTGCCAGCATATCTTTTTCTTTGGAAAGAGCCATGCGTTTGATAAACATATAATCTTCGATGTTCATGCTGTCAAACCATCCTTCCCAGAGTTCGATTACACGGTCCCATTCCATATCCTTATCGCGCGGAGCCGCTTCTATAAGAATAACTTTCAAGTCGGGATATGTTTCCTTTACACTCTGAAGTTTCGTTAAATCTGTTCCTACAATGGGGTATCCGTCTGTAAACATAAAGAGGAAGTTCTGGGTCAGCGTATCACTGACATAATCAACTTTCAGATCTTCATAAAAATATTTCCAGATATCGGCACCGTAGAAGTCTTTTGGATTATTGCTAAATACCGCCTGATCATATAGCACATCAAGGTTTTTGAAAAAAATGTTTCGCCGCTCTTCCTCGGTTTTCCGTCGCAGCACACCAGGTATATTTTCGATGTTGACGTATAAACTGTCCTCGTAAACTTCATTTCTGAGATCGGCACCGCGCTGGTGAGCAATTACAACCTTGATCTCATCTCGTGATCGCAGATATAATTGGCTCCTTACCTGAGCTTCGAAAAGTGTATACAGCTCTTTGATCAGTTCTTTATCGCGCTCTGGCTGGTTGTCCTGAACAATCAGGCGATCGCTAAGGTCCAGCAGAATAATATAATTGTTTTTGACTGCCATCGGGATCGCTTTTTCCTCCTGGGGCGGCATGCATGATACAAGAAGCAGCATGAGGAGGCTTACCGGAATATATCGAATAGACTGTTTCATTTTCATAGGATGAT
>JAUVKA010000186.1 GCA_030592205.1 Bacteroidota bacterium
ATCGATGTTGCTCTTCTTTATCGTCCAGATCTTTTTAATCTGATTAAATATAAAACATGGCAGGTTTGGTTTCCTTTCGATACCGAATATAGTACCCGGGAAGTCCTGTATGCAGCCGGTGAATTACCAACAGGGGATACAGTGCACGTGTTTGTCAATCATTGGCCTTCCAGGTCAGGTGGTGAGGTGGAAACCCGGCCAAAGAGGATTTTTGTGGCTGAAATGGTTCGTTCAAAGGTAGATAGCCTATTAGCAATAGACCCTGATGCCCGTATAATTATTACTGGAGATTTTAACGATGAACCAACAGACTTGAGTATTGTTTCCGGGCTAAATGCCTTTTCCAGTTTTGAGGAGCCTGAAAACGACAGGCTTTATAACCTGTCGCATTACCTTAATAAAACCGGTAATACTGCATCCTATAAGTACAAGGGTAATTGGAATATGCTTGACCAGTTCATTATTTCAGGATCTCTGCTGGACACTACAGCCAGTATTTATTCAAGCCAATTTGATGTACATCTTTTTGAAGCGGATTATCTCCTCGAGAAAGATAAGACTTATATGGGTGTTAAACCATACCGCACTTATCTTGGTAGTTATTACCAAGGTGGGTATTCCGATCATCTTCCTGTTTATCTGGATATTAGATATACTTTGAGAAAGTAAAACCAGACTAGTAAAACTGACTGGTTCAGACTCAAAACTTGCATTCCTCGATTCTTTTATCAATCTTCACATCCGACAGATTAACAATTGTTTTTCCAACTAAACCACAAACATTGGCAAAATCGCAGGTGATCAAGCCCGGATATCTATTTACTCCGAGGTATACTAACTATGTGTTTTCCCTTTTATTTTTACTGTATATGTTCGATTACATTGATCGGATGGTGGTTAGTTCTCTTACCCCATTTATTCAGGAAGATTGGGGAATCTCAGATACCCAGGTTGGCGCTCTCTCTTCTATAGTTTACTGGTCGATAGTTGCCCTTACCCTCCCAATTTCAGCACTGGTTGACCGCTGGAGCAGGACAAAAACTATTGGCGCTATGGCAACAATTTGGAGTTTGGCTACTGCTGCTTGTGCATTAACGAGTAATTTCGGTGGACTTATGTTAACACGTGGAATTATTGGTACAGGTGAGGCTGGTTATGCACCCGGAGGAAGTGCAATGATCTCAGCTATGTATCCGAAAGAAAAACGATCCTGGATCATGGGCTTGTGGAATGCATCTATACCACTTGGAGCTGCTATTGGAGTGGCGCTTGGAGGAATAATCGCCATGAAATGGGGCTGGAAATCTGCTTTTGGTATTGTTGCAGCCCCAGGTTTAATAATTGCCATATTATTTTTTATGGTTAAAGACTATAAAACAGTTGCTCTGGTTAAGGAGAAAGCCAAAGAACACATGCCGAAGAAAACCAGAATGGGCTTCAAGGACCTGGTTAAGGAATTTACCAGCAAACCGGCACTTCTTTTCACCTACTTTGGTTTTACATCAATGGTTTTCGTTACTACTTCACTACTCTGGTGGTTGGATGATTATTTCCATCGAGTGTATGATATGCCTATGGATAAGGCAGGCACAAAGGCTTCATTAGTAATGCTTTTGGCTATTATTGGGGCGCCTCTTGGTGGCTATCTGATTGATCGATGGCGAAAGAAAAGGATTAATTCAAGAATGCTCTTTCCAAGTATTTCAGCTATTCTGGGATCCATACTGTGTTTTATAGGCTTCGTTGTTTTGACTGATACTCCTCAATACATTATATTTTTGCTGATGGGAATGGTGATTACTTCTTTCATACCCGGGGCAGCAGCTGCTACTCAGGATTTAGTTCATCCCGGTCTCAGGGCAACTTCCTACTCTTTGGCAGTGGTAATTCAAAACTTGCTGGGAGCCAGTATGGGACCTCTGGTAATCGGCTGGATCTCTGATAGATCAGACCTGGAAACAGCTATGAGCATTCTACCAGTCGTTTTGGTTATTGGAGCAACTTTGTTCTTTGTGGGGTCTTTTTTCTATAAAAAAGATTTGGAGAAAGTAGTGGTGATTAAAATGGAAGTGGCGGAATAGGGCTTACAAGACGGAAGACTCAAGAGGGGGAACCGGCTTGCGGGCTGCGGTCAGCTCTTCGTGCCCCATAATTTATAATTCATAATTCATAATTCACAATTCATAATTCATTATTCGTCATTTGTCATTCGTCACCCGTCACCCGTCACTTCTTCTTTTTTTCTACGCTGAAGCCGAATTTTCCTATTCTCTTCCCGGTTTGATAGTATGACCCATGAATATAAACAAGAGGGTTAGCAGCGGCGAGCTCAAATTTACCATTATTAGGGTCCATGTATTTTTCTGAGGCCTGGATACTTACAACTTCAGACATAAACATGTGGTGAACACCCAGTTCCTTCACTTCTTTAACGATGCACTCTATATTAACAGGCGATTCAGTAATGATCGGAGCACTAATTTTTTCAGCCTTGCCGGGAGTTAGATTCATCTCCTTAAATTTGTCGTAATCCCTGCCAGATTTAATTCCGCACCAATCTGTGGCATGTGCCAATTCAACGGTAGTCAGATTAATGACAAATTCCCCTGTCCGTTTAATTATATCATAAGAATGCCGACCGGGTCGTATGGAGATATAACACATGGGCGGATTAGTACAAATGGTTCCAGTCCAGGCAATAGTTATTATATTGTATTCTTTGGGACTGGCTCCACAGCTAACCATGACAGCGGGGATGGGGTAAACCATGGTTCCAGGTTTCCAATTGATCTTGCTCATATTCATTAACTTATAAATCTGAATCTGCTAAGTCTGGGGCTATGGCAGTCAGTCCCATTTCACTTCCTTTAATTAGCATCAGTGCCCATGCCTCTTCTTTGGTATTATGAATTTCTCCTTCGAGAATAGCTTCACGGATGGCATTCTTAATGTCACCTACGGGCTTGCTTGGTGGGATATTGAAAACTCTCATGATTTCTTCTCCGGCAATAGGAGGTTGCCAGTTTCTTACCCGGTCTTTCTCTTCTATCTCCTTTAGTTTCTCCCTGACAAGGTTGAAATTATATAAATATTTCTTCACTTTCTCAGGGTTTCCTGATGTGATATCTGCCTCGCAAAGGGTCATTAGATCATCAATATCATCACCCGCCTCAAAAAGCAGCCGCCTGATTGCTGAATCAGTAACCTTTTCCTGGGCAAGGGTAACGGGACGCATATGAAGATTAACCAGTTTCTGAACATATTTCATCTTCTCATTCAAAGGTAATTTCATCCCTTTGAAAATTACAGGAATCATTTTTGCTCCGAAATGATTATGTCCATAAAAGGTCCATCCGACTTCTGGCTCAAATCGTTTGGTCATGGGTTTGGCAATGTCGTGCAGCAAGGTTGCCCAGCGGAGCCAAAGGTTGTCGGTATATGGACTAATATTGTCTAGAACTTTTGTGGTATGAATGAAAATATCCTTGTGTTTTTGATTTTGTTTTTTCTCAACACCTTTAAGGGCATGTAGTTCAGGGAATACTAATTCAAGCAATCCTGTTTGGTCGAGTAGGCGAAAGCCAATTGAAGGTTTTCTTGAAAGGATTATTTTATTGATCTCTTCAGTAAGCCTTTCCTTCGAAAGAATATCTACTCTTTGCCTGTTGGCTTTAATTGCTTTTAGGGTTTTGGGATGAATAGTGAAATTCAGTTGACATGCAAAACGAATTGCACGGAGCATCCGCAGGGGATCATCAGAAAAAGTCTGATCCGGGGGCAGCGGCGTTTTGATAATTTTATTTTCAATATCATCCAAGCCATTAAATGAATCCAGGAGAGAGCCATAGTCATGTTCATTTAAGCTAACAGCCAGTGTGTTGATTGTGAAGTCTCTCCGATTTAAATCATCTTCTAAGGATCCATCCTCAACAATTGGATTTCTGGAATTCTTCCGATATGATTCTTTCCTGGCACCAACGAACTCAAGCTGCATGTCTTTAATACGCACCATAGCTGTTCCATAATTTTTGAAAACCTGGATTTTTGTTTTTCCAAGATCTTCAGCTACTAGTTTTGCCAGTTTGATACCGCTTCCCAGAGTTACGATATCAATATCATTAGTATTACGTTTCAGGATGAGATCTCTGACGTAACCCCCAATAAGATAGCTAGGCATACCCGCTTGGGAAGCTATTTGCGAAATTCGCTGAAATATAGGATTCTTAAGCTCTAATTTCATTTTACCTGCCAGATTCGGAATAATGGCTGACAAAATTACCATTTTTTCCTGTAATTTTGCCATTCAGAGTCCTATTCTGAATTGGCATAGGTATTGATAAATGCAAGCATCTAAATAATTAGATGTAATTTAATTGTACTGATTATCAGGGGAATTATACCCAAAGAAACTGAAAATAAAAGATTATGGCTTTAGAACACTTGAGCGCAGCAACATTCAAAGAGAAAGTATTTAATTACGAAACCAGTAAAGAATGGAAGTTCGAAGGGGAGCTTCCTTGTGTAATTGATTTTTATGCAGATTGGTGTGCCCCATGTAAAATGGTTGCACCGGTTTTGGAAGAACTGGCTACAGAGTATGATGGAAAACTTAATATTTACAAGGTTGATACAGAGGTGGAAAGAGAATTGGCTGGTGTATTCGGTATACAGAGTATTCCTTCAATCTTATTTGTACCCGTTGAAGGACAGCCTTCTATGGCGCAAGGAGCCTTGCCAAAGGATTCTTTGAAGCAAGCGTTTTCCGACGTGATGAAGGTGGACCTGGTTTAACTTAAGAATGTTGTCATTTGTGAAGCTGGTGGGAAATATTTCTACCGGCTTTTATTTTTTGACCAAGTTTTAATAACTTTGTCATGTCTGCTAGGGGTGCCTTAATATTACGGGCTGAGATCATACTCTTAGAACCTGATCTGGATAATGCCGGCGAAGGGAGAATGGCCACAGGGACATTGGCCGTGAATAATTCATTTTATTATGTTAACCAGAATAACGATAGCTATTTTGGCTTTGTTGCTGACTTTTCAGCTCAAGGCCCAGGTGAGTATATCTGGCAGAATTACTAATGAGTCAGGGGAAAGTCTGCCAGATGCTCATATTACATTGTTAAACACTCTTTTGGGAGTAGTCTCTGATAAGGAGGGCTTTTATAAGTTAAAAAATATTCAGCAAGGAGATTATATCTTGAAGGCGAGTTTTTTGGCTTATGAGAAATGGGAGAGAAAGATAAGTCTCAATATGGATACAATCCTGAATATTACTTTGCTCAGGAGTCCTATTCTAGCCGGAGAAGTAATTGTGCGGGCCAACCGGGCCAATGTTAATGATCCGCTTGCTTATACTAATCTGGATAAAACCCAATTAGCCAGAAGCGACAGGGTTAGGGATATCCCATATTTATTGGAGTTTACTCCATCGGTAGTAGTTACTTCTGATGCCGGAACAGGGCTTGGATACAGCGGATTAAGAATAAGAGGAACAGATCCTAGCCGAATAAACGTTACCGTGAACGGGATCCCTTACAATGATAGCGAGTCCCATGATGTATACTGGGTAGATATTCCTGATTTTGTTTCATCGGTAGAGAACGTGCAAATCCAACGTGGTGTGGGTACTTCCACCCAGGGTGCTGCTGCTTTTGGAGCCAATATTAACTTTCAAACACGCTCGGTTTCGCCCAAACCATATGCAGAGATTCAATCTGCGGCGGGATCTTTCAATACCTGGAAAAATGCCATTGCAGCAGGTACAGGATTGATACATGAGCATTTAAGTGTGGATATGCGTTTATCCCGACTTAACTCAGATGGTTATATCGATCGGGCATTTACCAATTTGAAATCCCACTATCTGTCGGCTGGCTGGTATGGTAAAAAGAACATCATTAAAGCTACCATGTTTTCAGGAAAGGAACTTACCTACCAGGCATGGGGTGGGGTTCCGGGTGAGATCCTGGAATCAAACCGGACTTACAATCCATATGCTTATGATAACGAAGTTGATGATTACCAGCAAGATCATTACCAGTTGCATTGGTCGTATCAGCCCTTCCTTAATATGAATGTCAATGCGGCTTTGCACTACACAAAGGGGGAAGGGTACTATGAACAATTCAGGGAAGATGATGATTTAAGTACTTATCGTCTCGATCCCGTCATTGTGGGCATAGATAGTATACTGACCTCCGATATCATCCGAAGAAAGTGGCTGGACAATGATTTTTATGGAGGTGTTTTCAATATATATTATACACTTGGAGATATGACACTGACTACCGGAGGGGGATGGAATCGCTATGATGGCGACCACTTTGGGCGTGTGATATGGAGTCAATATGCATCCAATGGAGAGATAAGGCATCCTTATTATTTTTCAAATGGGCTAAAAACCGACTGGAATTATTTTACTCGAATTAATTACCAGATATCGCCCTCAGTAAATTTGTATTCCGATCTACAATATCGCCATATTGATTATTCTATCGATGGAAGAGATGATGACCAAAGAGATATATCACAGGATCATATTTACAGTTTCTTTAATCCCAAAGCCGGGATTTCCCTGAAAATCTCCAAGAGCCAGTCGCTCTATTTTTCCTTTTCAGTTGGCAACAGGGAACCAAAGCGTAGTAATTTCACTGATGCCCAGCCAGGCCAGGATATCAAGCCGGAAAGATTACATGATTTTGAGCTGGGCTATAAACTTCTTTCAGGGAGGTTTTTAGCAGAAGCAAACGCCTACTTTATGGATTATAAGGATCAATTGGTTTTGACCGGGGAGATTAATGATGTGGGATCTGCAATCATGGTGAATGTTCCTGAAAGTTACCGGACAGGGCTTGAGCTTATGCTGGCCTTACAAGCTACGAAGAGTCTGAGGTGGGAAGCGAATGTCACTTTCAGCCGAAATAGGATAATTAGTTTTATTGAGTATGTGGATGATTGGGAAACCTGGGGACAGCGAAGTTTTGAATTGGAGAACACCAGCCTGGCCTTTTCGCCTGAATTGATTGCCGGTAGTCGCTTAAGCTGGAGCCCGTGGAAGAATTTGGATTTGTCCTTACTCACAAAGTACGTAGGAAAACAGTTCATTGATAACACTTCCAGCTCTGAACGGATGCTGGGTGATTATCTGATTAACAATATCAGGATGGTGTATACTATTCAATCCAGATTTTTTAAAGAGATCAATTTATTTGTGGATGTGATCAACCTGCTGAATGAGGAATACGAAAGCAATGCATGGGTGTACAGTTATTTCTACGAAGGGCAGAGGTATAAGATGGATGGATATTACCCCCAGGCCGGCCGGCATTTTTTGGCAGGAATCACTTTGAAATTGTAGTTTTTTTAGAACCAGAAACCGAAGGACAAAACGGCAGAAGTATAATTGCCGATTTGAATAAATGAACTGTTGGGATCCATTCTCAGTGTCTTTCCGGCTTGCACTCCCATATTAACGCTCCATACAGAATTGAACAGGAAATAATAACCTATTTCAGCAGCTATGGTGGTGGATTGGTAATTATCCAGTTGGTGCATGGTATAAGCAGCATGAGGGCCCGCATAGAAACCTCTGTGCCCTTCTTCTGAGTTCTTTTTTGAAAAATGGTATGGAACGGTTATACCGGCTCCAA
>JAUVKA010000091.1 GCA_030592205.1 Bacteroidota bacterium
ATTTCCTTAGTACACGTACTTCGTCGCCAAGAAGGATACGATAAAGAAAGTCGATGGTCTGCTGTGTTACAGGTGGAGTTCCCACTGAAAAATTATTCAGCTTTAGCATGTTCTCCAACTTCTTTTTGTCAGTTTCACCAACTAATTCATGGTCAATTGCATATCTGATTTTTTGCTGGAATGCTTGGCTCTGTGCAGAATATAAAAAAGCTTTCGAATCCTGGGTAGGTGCCAGCATCAAACTGGTTTCCGTATACCCAGGGAGGGATTCTTTTAATTCCAGCAAGAAACGGTTAATCTCAGCAGCTTGAATGTCCGGATCTAATTGCTCTTCGTAGCAAACCCGTACAAAAGACCTTAGAGTCTCCATTACATATTCCGGCAGGAAATTTTCGGCCCTTTCGCCAAGTGAGGAATATAGGTTTATAAATTCCCTGGCCTCTTCATTCAATTTTGCTTTTGGATAACCTGATAAACGCATAGCTTTATTTTATTTCAGCACAAATCTAAGCTTAATGGACTAATGAATAAAGAGATAAAGCTCAGGGTTTAGATATTTCATAAATAAATTTACAATTAAACTATAAAATCAATAATATAAAAGTGAAAACCAGAATAAATATCATAAATAAAAAATTGAATTAGTATATTTGTTTTTATATGGATCGTTTATTTTCAATTTCTGATGATTTATTGAACAGGAGCACTGGAAATTTTACCCGGTTTTTGTTCAACAGGGTATCTCTGTCGGAGAAATTAACTGGAATAGTAGGGGGAAGGGGAGTAGGGAATACCACCTTGCTGCTTCAATGTATGAAGAATAAATTGGGATTAGAGGATAAGGGACTGTATGTAAATCTTGATGATTTTTACTTTTCCACTCATTCTCTTTTGGATTTTGCCAGGAAATTTTTCATTAAGGGAGGTACACATCTTTTCATTGATGATTTGCATAAATTGCCGGGGGCTGATCAGGATCTGATTATTATATCCGTTGAATTGCCAGACTTGCATATTATTTTTTCAAGCACAACTCTAAGGGGAAATAGTTCTATTGAAAATTTGAAGGAAAATCCTGGTTTGCACCTCTTACCTGGTATGTCATTCAGAGAATTTTTAGAATTCAGGTATCAATATGTTTTTCCCGTAATCAATTTTGATGAACTGCTTGAATTAAACAGGAATCCCGGAATTACTGTGCTCAACCGAATCAGGCCCCTTCAGTATTTTGATGAGTATCTCAGAGAGGGATATTATCCTATGTCACAAAACTCCACAGCTGACTACCAAAATAAGGTGATGAAGTTTCTCAATAACATACTGGAGGGAGACTTATCAGCGATGCATCACATAGACTATGAATCAGTAGGAAAAATAAGGCATCTATTGTCAATTTTGGCTGATAAGGGTCCTTTTAAACCAAATATTGAAAGGTTGGCTGATGAGATAGGAAGCACCCGCGACAGTCTGCTTAAATTCTTGAAATATCTCAATCAGGCTGGTTTGGTATTGCGGGTTGACAAAGAAGGAGAGGAGTTAAAATATCTTACTAAACCAGATAGATTGTTATTGAATAACAGTAATTTAATTACTTCGATTTCTTCCGGATATTCCCCAGGAGAGTCTATCCTGGAAACCTTTTTGTTAAATCAATTACAATATGATCATAAAGTACAACTATCTGATAATGGGAATATTTTAATAGATGGACAATATAAGTTTGAAATGGCATGGGCAGTAAAATCCGGTCGGAAATCAAATCGGCAATCTGATGCTTATAGTGTTTGTGATAGCTTGGATTACCAGGTGGGGACGAGAATTCCTTTATGGATGTTTGGTTTCTTATATTGATCACCTTTTGAGTTAAAAATTTGTTGGCGGTTTTCCATTTGAACATTTTTAGTATTTTTAGACATACCCATAAAGACCCAAAAGCTGAATGGAAAAATTAAAAATTAGAATTGATTTTTTGAAAGATGAAGATAATGATGCCATTCTTGATCTTTCGCATCGCTGTATTCAGCAAGGTGTAATCAGTGTCTACCCCGATCGTTCTCCTGAATTCAATCGTTTACATAAACAAATTGATTCAGAGTCATTTCATTTCGTTGCCAGGTATGGCGACAAAATTATCGGATGTGTTGGAATAATTTATACCCCTGTTCAATCTATGGGCCAGACTTTCAGATCTGTATATTTATTGGATTTTAAGGTTGATCCGGAATATCAAAAGGGACTGACAGCATACAGACTGGCAAGGGAGACTTTAGATTTTCTTTTTAAGGATGAAAATGTAATGATAATTGCTACCATTATTAAGGGTAATCAATCTTCTCACATTTTTACCCGGGGAAGGGCAGGGTTCTCGGGATCAAGCTTACTTGGAGAGATACAGGTGAATAATATCCTTCTACTAAGAAAAAGAAAAATTGATCCGCGTTTTATTATTTAACATCAGGTAGAAGAAGATATCCCTGAGCTGGTAAAACTTTACAGTCAGTTTTACTTAAAATACAAGCTGGCACCCAAAATGGATGAGGATTTATTCCGCTATTACCTCAATGAAATCGAAGGTATAGATTTCGAAAATATGTGGGTTGCCAGGGAAAATGGAAAGATAAAGGCAGTATTATGTTCCTGGGACGAGAATGTTTATAAAAGATATAGAATTTTCACAATCCCTTTGGGAATAAAAATGCTTTTATTGGTACTTCGTTTCCTTTCGGTTTTTATGAAAATGCCGGCCTATATCCGGGAAGGTGAATCTTTACAACAAAAAACATTGGTTTTGATGGCTCATGATCAGAGTATTGAGGCTTTGAGTTCATTAGTCCGGCATGTTAATAATATTCATCTTGGTAGTGCTTATACCGTATTGCAAACTCATTTTCATAAAGATGATGACATGATAATGGCTCAAAAGGGTCTTTTTGGCTTTAAGGTGGAGATTGAAGCCTACATGATGACATCTGATCCTGAACTGGCAAAGAAAATTGCTAAGATACCCGGCCCCGTTCTGTTTGAATGGCCAAATTTCATATAGCTGATAAAATCCGGACTAGTATCTGTCTAAAAGCTATTTTTTCAGGAGGTTTTTCAATACAAGCTCCATATTTTCAGAGGGACGGGGAGCATGGACGCTAATGATTGCTCCATTGGCGTCAATTAATATATACCGGGGTAAATCATTAATAAAGTACTGATCAATAAATGATTTAGACTCAGGATCCTGTATCAGCTGCATGCCGCCAAGTTTTTGTTTATCAAGGATATATTCCCATTTGTTCCTATCTTTTACAAAATCCATGGAAACTGAAACAAAAAGAATATCGTATCCCTCAAAATCCTTTCTGAGTTTTTCCCAATAAGGGAATTCCTGTATGCTCCATTCCGACCAGCTAGCCCAGAAATTCAGATAGAGCATCTTACCTTTAAGATCAGAAAGCTTAATTTTATTACCTTCTTTGTCAAAGAAATCCAGTTCAGGGGCCTGTTTTCCCCTGGCAAGAGTTTCACTCATATTGAATTTCTTCTCAATAATAGTTTTATAGTCCTCATTGGTACAGCTAACCCGGAAATTTGTAATAAACGTTTCCACATGGTCTGTCCCAAAATTGTCGAGGTGATCACTCATAGACCTGAAAAGGAGGTAATTATTATTCTCCTTAGAGGTAAATTCTTCATGGATCACTCTGAATCTTGCTACTGATCCGGGGAACCATAATTTTTCCGCTTCCGGGTGGTTCTCCAGATATACTGCTTCTTTAAAGTCCAGGTAATTCTCCAGGAATGTTTTATACATCGGACTGATCAACAAATCAGAATTATTCAGTTCAAGTTCCTTAAGGTATTCCTGATGATATTGGTCGGGCAAATTAGGAATCTGGTTTTTAAGGAGCAAATAATAACCTGGATAAAGTAATTGTTGGTTTGCCCAGGTATACAATATGTCAGTAGCTTTCTTTCTGGCAAAATTGCTGTCCATTTCTGGATATTTGACAACATACTCCCTCAGTAACCTGCTTTTGGTATTCCTAATACTATCCGTTAAAGAAGAAAAAACTTCGGGATCCTTACTAAATAATTCATCACTGCTGATGTCTGTTTGATGATCCAGTTTACGGGCCAATTGCATATAATGATTCATTGGGCCCAGCTCACCTCCGAATTCAATGTTATCCGGAAAGTTATTGCTATTAATGCTGATGTCAAGCATTTTTCCTGGTTCGATGTACACTTCAATCAGGCTGTTGTTGTACATAAGGATGCCATATCCAGCTTCACTGCCTGGAACATACAGATTGAAATGTCCTTCCCGGTCGATTTTTACGCTATCAAGGAAATCAGCGTAAGAAAAAGCGAGGTACTCCTGAAAAACGGGATCTACGGTACCGGTAATATGACTTGTTGTGCCTGGATCAGCTTGCTTATTACAAGCCAAAAGGCTCAGCAAGGCCAGGAGAACTATCCATGATGTTTTCATAAAATTAACCTTATCGGACCTGCCCTGTTCTTCTCAGATAGTTGGAATAATAGGCATTAAATTTTTCTTCAATGACTTTGTTGAATTCTGTTTCTCCGTTATTGTTAGCTATTCGCGTTTGTTCCCTTAATTCCATGAGATTGTCCTCGATGGATCTGCCCACTGAGTTCAGGTATTTATCTGGCAGGGTGAAATAGTAATCCAATTGTTCAGTACTATGCTTGAATGATTCTTCAAGACCTGATTTACCCTTGTCTTTTTCTCCAATCTTAAACCAGGCTTCGGATATAGCCAGATCAAGATAGGTATATCCTAAAATGGAGGGAGGTAAAATTTCTTCAACCTTTATTAAAACCTCTCGTGCTTTTTCATGTTGATTTTCTTCGATCAGGGCAAGTGCAACACGATTGAAATTATTCTTCAGGTTGGTCATCATTCTCCTGCAGGTTTCATCAAAATAAACATCTTCATTTCCAAAATTGGTATATCTGAATTTGTTTATCAGGTTATCATAAGCCACATCTGTGTTTACTCTTCCCTGGCCGGAAGTTTGACGCTGCCCCTTTATGGGAACAAGGCGATAGGTCAAACCGGTGAGCTCAAGGTATTCATCCAGTCTTACAGAGCCACTTTGCCCGGGAGTAGTAAAATATATAGGCCGCTCCCAATTATTATGTGCTAATAAGTCAAGTATTACCAGTTCATCTTTGTAGATCTGCTCCTTTCCCATTTTCCATATGATGGGGGATTCGATCTGGTCGGCCATTTCAGGACTAACGGTTCCGTTATTGACTACGGTTGCCGAATCCACAGGCAGTAAGAAATGGTCAGTAGGAATGTAATTGAATTGACTTCCTGTGGAGGACCCCACAATAGTTGCGGGGTTATCACTGGCGACGAAGGCTACAATCTCTTTAAGGGATTTTGCACCTGTGATATTAGATTTTGGCAAGATAGGGATCAGTCCGCGATTACCCTGACGATATGTTTCAAATCCCATAGAGATGGGGAGTGCCTGGGATTCATAGTAGGTGCTTTTCATCTGTGTGATATACCAATCCTGTGGCATAAAAGGCATACAACCAACACGTACATCAGTTCGGTGACCTTCAACTTCCTGGATATACCATAAAGGAAAAGTATCATTATCTCCATTGGTGAAAACCACAGCATTTTCATCCAGACCAACCAGGTAGTTGTATGCAAAATCATGGGCTGCATATCTCCCCGAACGGTCATGGTCATCCCAATTCTCTAAGGCTAGTATTCCCGGCACCAGTAATAAGGGCAATAGGGTGGCAAGCACTGCACTTATCGGCCCTGACAGCCATTTTTGAAGCAGTTCATAGATATACAGTACACCCATCCCCATAAAAATAGCAAAAGCATAAAATGATCCTACGTATACATAATCTCGTTCCCTTGGAGTCCTCGGCACCTCATTGAGGTAAATAATGATTGCTGCTCCCGTCATAAAAAACAGTACAGCAACTACCCAAAATCCTTTCTTTTCCTTTCGGTAATAGAAGAAAGCACCTAATAAGCCAAGAATCAGGGGTAAAGCATAATAAGTATTGCGACCTTTGTTGGCTTTTATGCTGTCGGGGAGATTGTCCTGTGGTCCCAACCTCATGGCATCAATGAACTTGATACCAGTGATCCAGTTACCATTTAACAGGTCGCCACGGCCCTGATTATCGTTTTGGCGTCCCGAAAAATTCCACATAAAATAGCGGAAATACATGTGTCCCAGTTGATAACTGAAGAAAAACCTCATGTTTTCAGTGAAGGTAGGCTTATTACGGATTTCCGTACTGCCATCACGATGAGTTATTTGAATGGGGATCCCTTTAACTTTACCCCATTCCTGGTAAGCTGGAATATAACCAGGATCCATGTTGTTATACATACGTGGGAAAAAGGTGGTGAAACGCTTGTCATAAATATATTTGGTTCGCGTATCTCCTACCACATACTTACCGTCCTTCTGATAATATACGTTTTTGCCTTCTTTATAACGAACGGCCTCATCAAGCGGGGCATTGTAATATTCTCCCTTTAAAAGGGGACGTTGACCATATACTTCCCTGTTTACATAGGAAATCAGCGAGCTTATATTTTCAGGATTATTCTCATCCAGGGGAGGATTGGCCGCAGAACGGATCGGAATGATCGCGATGGATGAATATCCAATCATAACCATAGTAATTCCCAGGATAACAGTATTCCAAACAGGCTTATTCCTTTTCGTGGTGTAGTACAGTCCGAATACTAATGCGCTGATCAGAACTAAAACAAAAATCAGTACACCCATGTTGTATGGCAGACCAAGCGTATTGATGAAAAACAGTTCAAAACCAAGGGCCAGTTTCAGGGTCAGTTGAATCACCCCGTAAAGCAAAATACCCAGCAATCCAAAGGAGACTAATAAAGCATAGATTATTCCTTTAATAGAATAAGTGTAATTTTTGAAGTAGTATACCAGAACAATTGCGGGGATAGCCAGCAGATTAAGTATGTGGACACCAACAGATAAGCCCATCAGAAATGCTATCAATAATAGCCAGCGGTTAGCATCAGTTGGATTGGAAACTTCCTCCCATTTTAGAGCTGCCCAAAATACAGCCGCGGTAAAAAGGGAAGACAGGGCATAAACCTCAGCCTCTACTGCTGAAAACCAAAAAGAATCAGTGAAAGTATAGCTTAAGGCACCAACCAGACCAGCACCAATTATAGCAAAAAGGTTAGCTTTGCTCAATTCTTTCCCACGCGAGAAAACTTTTCTTGCAAGGTGGGTGATAGACCAAAACAGGAACAGGATGGTAAACCCTGATGCCAGAGCTGATATTACGTTCATGGTGACAGGGATTTTCTCTACATTTCCAAAGGCAAAAAGTGAGAAAAATTGGCCCAGGATCATGAATAATGGCGCTCCGGGTGGATGCCCTATTTCCATATTAGTAGCCGTGGCGATAAACTCACCACAATCCCAAAAACTAGTTGTGGGTTCAATAGTTAAAAGGTATACCAGGGAGGCAATTGCGAAAACCACCCATCCTGTGATATTGTTTAATCGTTTGAAGTCCATATTTTGTTATTCGTTATTCGTTATCCGGTTATTCGTTATCCGGTTATTCGTTACCCGTCATTTGTCATTTGTCACCCGTCACCTGTCCCTTTTCGTCTCCCTTTTTTTCCCTGTTCCCAGTTAACCGTTCCCTTTTTGTTATTCATTACTGATTCATAAACTTCATCTACCAGTAAATTATTGCTTTCTGCAGCAGATACTGCTAACTCGTCACATCGCTCATTCTCAGGGATATCTGCATGGCCTTTGATCCATATAAATTTAATATGATGTTTGGGATAAACCAGCAAAAATCGTTTCCACAGATCCGGGTTTTTTTTCTTTTTAAAATTTTTCCTCTCCCATTGAAATACCCAGCTTTTTTCAACGGCATCAGCAACATATTTTGAATCTGTGTAAATGGTGACAGTTGACTTTTCGATTTTTAATGCTTCCAGGGCAACGATAACTGCCAGAAGTTCCATCCTGTTATTAGTTGTCAAGCGGTATCCCTGAGATAACTCCTTCCTTCTGTCATTATGTTTTAAAACGGCCCCATAACCACCAGGTCCTGGATTCCCCTTAGCAGCTCCATCTGTGTAGATGATTATTTTTGGGCTATCCATTATAGCTCAATTCCGGTATTTGAAACAAAAAGCTTGATAGCAATAGCCAGTAAAATAATTCCAAAGAATTTTTTCAGAATAATAATTCCACCCTCCCCCAGTAGTTTTTCAAACCAATGTGTAAGTCGCAGGACCATAAAAACTACAAGCATATTCAGGATTATAGCAATAACTATGTTGATATAATCGTACTCTGATCGAAGAGAGATTAAAGTGGTAATAGAACCTGCACCAGCCACAAGGGGAAAGGCTATGGGCACAATTGAGGCAGATGTCGGGGTTTCATTCTTGAACAGTTCAATTCCCAAAACCATTTCCAGTGCAAGAAACAGCAATATGAAAGAACCGGCAATTGCAAAGGAGGAAATATCTACTCCGAAAAGATTCAGAATCTGTTCCCCAAGAAACAAGAAAGCCATTAAGATAACAAAAGCTACAATGCTGGCTTGTCCGGCCTTAATAAGCCCCCCCTTGTTTTTAATGTTCAATATAATTGGTATTGAGCCAAAAATATCAATCACCGCGAACATCACCATGAAAACTGAAATGATATCCCAGAAGTTTAAGTGCATGATTAGCTGAACTAATAAACTAAAGTCATTTCATTTATAAGGTGCTTTGCACCGGCATACTTGTCGATAATCCACAGGACATAGCGAATATCTACGTTGATACAACGCTGAAGGTCGGGTTCAAATGCAATATCCCCGCTCATAGCTTCCCAGTTACCGTCGAAGGCCAGACCAATTAATTCACCTCGACCATTAATTACACCAGAGCCTGAATTACCACCGGTAATGTCGTTATTGGTGATGAAGCAAACCTTCATTTGATCACCATCGCCATAATCGCCATAATCTTTGGCTTCCCAGAGTTCTTTTAGTTTTGGTGGTACTACAAATTCCCAGTTGTTAGGGTCTTCCTTCTCCATTATTCCATCAAGTGTTGTATAGTATTTATAATGTACAGCATCCTGGGGGTCATAGGATTTTACTTTTCCGTATGTAAGTCGCATAGTGAAGTTGGCATCGGGATAAAATGTTTTATCATTTTTCATCTCCAATATGCCTCCGATCCAAAGTCTTTGTCCCTTTGACAGGTCAGTGGCGAATTGACGTGAATCCCGACGAATCTCACCTGATTTGGTGAAAACAGACACAGCAGCCTGGTAAGCCAGGTCTTTTTTCAGAATCTTCAAACTTGGATTTTCCAGGAATGCATAATAACGGTCCTGGTTGGCAAAAACTGAAGTGGCGAACATTTTATCGACATATTTCTTATAATCACTCTTGAATTTTTTATTGATAGTGGCAAATATATCAGCATGAAACTCCGCTGGAACATCCTGAGCAAAAAGAGCCATCAGGGCAGCCGTAATTTTCTGATCCGTTGAGGCATTATAGTTTTTCCAAAATCTTTCAGCTCCTGATTTCATTCTTTCGGTCATCTTCTGGATAGATTCAGGATCTGCTTCTTTATCCTCCAGCAAGCGGTACAATCCAGAGATGCCATTTGCAAAACCGAGTATTTCGCTTCCCCGGGTCAGGCACTCAGAATAATACTGGGATACATGATCATAAGGAGCCCTTGCTTCAGTTGCAGTTTTAATCATATTAAGTGCTTCACCATACTTCTTTAGCTTATCAGGATCCATAGAAATCCATTTAGTAAAATCCTCCTGCAGAGTTTCCCTTATACTTTTCACATTCAGGTCTTTAAGACCTTTACTCTGCCCAATAGAGAATTTCCAATAGTTGGTAGAACGGGAATATTTTGATGCATATTGGATTCGAACCTTTTCATCGGCTAACATGTCCTCGAGCATAAGATCCTGTTTCAGGCCCCTAATCTTAATTCGGTTAGGATGTGTTATTGTAAGCTCGCGATCTATCTCATAAGAGGTCATGAAGCGAGTTGTACCACCCGGGTATCCAAGAATCATTGCAAAATCACCTTCGCTAACACCCTTCATTGATACAGGAAGGTAATGCTTTGGTTCAAATGGTACATTGTCTGCAGAATAATCAGCCGGTCCACCATCAGGTGACATATATACACGGAAAACACTGAAGTCTCCTGTATGACGTGGCCACATCCAGTTGTCGGTATCTGCACCGTATTTTCCAACTGAGCTGGGGGGTGCACCTACAAAGCGAACATCCCTGTATGTTGTGTAAACAAGGAGGTAAAAATTATTTCCTGAATAGAAGGCCTTAACGTCTGCTGACTGGAAATCACCCACTTCAGCCTCTTCCTTGATTTTTCCTGATTCTTCACGGATAATGCTGGATCTTTCCTGCTCGTCCATGTCATCATTAAGCAGACTATTTATCCTGTCGGATACGTCTTTAATATAGTCAAGGAAGATTACGGAAAGACCTGGAGAAGCAATTTCATCTTCCTTCGTTGCAGCCCAGAAACCATCTTTCAGGTAATCGTGCTCAACAGATGAATGTGATTGAATAGTACCGTAACCACAGTGATGATTTGTCAGCAACAGACCTTGAGCTGAAACAATTTCACTGGTACATCCCCTGCCAAAAATGGCGATGG
>JAUVKA010000323.1 GCA_030592205.1 Bacteroidota bacterium
AGAGTAGAGAAGAAATATCTTACCCAATAAATGGATTATTAAAATTAAATTAAATAAAAAGGATTTCCGGCAGGTTCTAACACTGCTTGATTCCAATCTTCATTGCGTGCATAAATGTACTGGACTTTAGTTAATTTCCAAAACATTTTCACAGAATAAATTATCATTTTTTTAACAATCCAATTCAGAACATCGATATTCATAAATCAATAAACTGATATTGTGATGATTGCGCAATTATTAACAGTTATTATGAATATTACAAAATTAAATGATTAGATCAATCAAATCCCTTTTAGGTACATGATGAACCCCCTTTTCATCACGCCAATACTTAATATCACCCTCTTCAATGCGCTCGATAAGCACTTTCTCAACAGGTTTTCCCAATGCCAAAACCATAAGAATATCAATATGTTCGCGAAGAGCAAAATCCCGACGGACTTTTTCTCGTTTAATTGAACCTATCATACAACCACCATATCCGGCACTTACAGCTCCAAGCATTATTGATTGTGCGGCAATTCCTACATCCTCAGAAAAAGATTTACCAAGACGCATATCTCCTAAAATAATTATATAGCCAGCAGGCCGCTCTCCAACATCCGGACCGATCCATTCTGGAATATAACCTGCCCATGCGAGGCTGGGAAAAAGCAAATCGCAATCATTTTGCTCAGTGATAATTTTAAACTTCAAGGCTTGTTGATTTCTTGCAGAAGGCGAAAGTCGCGCCAGATCAATCAGGCTTTCAAGAAGGCTCTGTGATAATCTACTGCTTTCTTCAAATCTGCGATAGCTGCGATTCTTTCTGATTAATTCTTTTATCATTGTTCCGATTTTTGTAAATTATTGAAAAACTTCTTCTGCTTTCTGTAAAAATAATACAAT
Source organism: Bacteroidota bacterium (assembly GCA_030592205.1). Classification (GTDB taxonomy): domain Bacteria; phylum Bacteroidota; class Bacteroidia; order Bacteroidales; family UBA12481; genus JAUVKA01. The sequence goes on from JAUVKA010000323.1 coordinate 892, forward strand.
CTGCGGCTATACTTTTAGAATTTGTAAAAAACTGAAAACTGGCTTAAAAGCTCCGGTTCATAGGATTATATCAAATTGTAAAATCATATAGTATGACTCACGAAGAAATTTTAAAAATGCTTGCTATTTGCGTAGAACGTGGTAAAGTAAATAAAAATGCTCCTTTCCCTCCGGATCTTAGGGATCAGGACGGAGCAGATGAATTAGCCAAACACGCAATCGACCAAGGCATTACAGCAGATGTAGTATTATCAGAAGGGCTTGTAACCGGAATGACAGCCATTGGCATAAAATTCCGGGAGAATAGGGTTTTTGTACCAGAAGTATTAATGGCAGCCAAAGCCATGACAGCAGGAATGGCCCACCTTCGTCCTTTCTTTCAATCGGGGGCAATAACACACAAAGGCGCACTAATTATTGGTACAGTTATGGGTGACCTGCATGATATTGGCAAAAACCTATTGGGAATGATAGTGGAAGGTGCCGGTTGGGAAATAATCGACCTCGGGATTGACGTATCGGCGGATAAATTCCTGGCTGGTTTAGAGGAACATCCCGGAGCCTACATTGGTCTGTCCTGTTTGCTGACAACCACCATGCTAAACATGGAAAAGATCGTCATAGACATCAAAGCCAGTAAACCGGATGCTAAAATATTGATTGGTGGTGCTCCTGTTACTGATGATTTTAGATCAAAAATTGGTGCCGACTGGTATTCTCCTGACCCTCAGGGAGCTGTTGACTATTTAAACGGGCAACAGACCTGATGATGATGAATGGAAAGGAAAGAATAAGAAAAGCCTTCAAAGTCCAAGCAGTTGATCGTATTCCATGGATCCCTTTTGTAGGAGTCCATGGTGCTTTTCTTGCCGGCTATAAAGCTGACGAATACCTACAATCTGCAGATTTTCTGGTTAATGGAATAAACAAAGCGGTTGAGGCATATCAACCTGATGGCATTCCTGTGTGCTTCGATCTGCAAATTGAGGCCGAAGCACTTGGCTGTCAGCTGGCCTGGTCGCCTGATAATCCACCGGCGGTTATCAGCCACCCCTTAGCCGGGGGAAAAAGCTTAGACATCCTCCCAAAATTCGAGAAATCAAGCGGGCGGATACCATTAGTGATAGAAGCTACAAAAAGAACACGGGCAGCTCATCCCGACATAGCTATCTACGGTCTGATTACCGGGCCTTTCACTCTGGCACTTCACCTACTGGGTACGGATATTTTCATGATGATGTTTGAAAATCCCGATTACACAAATGAACTGTTGGCTTATACTGTAGAAATCTCCAGGCAGATGGCTGGATGGTATCTTGAAGCAGGATGTGATGTAATAGCCGTTGTGGATCCCATGACTTCCCAAATCGGTCCGGATCATTTTGAGCAGTTCATCCATGAGCCGATTTCTTCGCTTTACAAATATATTAGAGAAAATGGTGGACTGAGTTCCTTTTTTGTCTGTGGACACGCCCAGCAGAACATTGAAGTAATGTGCAAAACGGGGCCGGATAATGTTTCCATCGATGAAAATATTCCACTGGATTATGTCCGGGATATCTGCAAGCGCTATGGAATCAGTTTTGGCGGGAACCTGCAATTGACACTGGTCCTATTGATGGGAACAGCTGAAGATTGTCAGAAACATGCATTGGAATGCATTGATACAGCCGGGGAAACAGGATTCATCCTGGCACCTGGTTGTGATCTTCCCATGACAACACCTGTGGAAAATATCCAGGCAATTACTACCCTTGTACATGATCCGTATCAAAGGGATGTTGTAAGGGCACTTGAAAAGACTGCGGAAGAAATGCCAATACTTGATCTGGCGGAATACGGGCGAACTGAAAAAGTGATTGTGGATATCATTACACTTGATTCAGAATCCTGTGCTCCTTGTCAGTATATGGTCGAGGCTGTTCGCGAAGTAACTCCCCATTTCGAGGGATTGGTAGAATGGAGAGAACACTCAATTAAGAATCTGGATGGAGTAACATTCATGTCTTCACTGTTTGTGAAAAATATTCCAACAATTTGTATAGATGGAAAGATATCTTTTGTTTCTCAGATCCCTCCCAAACAAGAATTGATCAGAGCCGTTCAGAAGCGAATCAATGAGAAATTAAAGCTGAAAATCAGGGAGAAGCATGGAAAAATTGTTCTGGCAGGAACGAGGGAGGAGCTTAAAGAAATTTATGATAAGGCAAAGATTGCCATTCTTGAGCTAGGTGCGCATATTGAAATCGAAACCATAAGCGGTGAAGAAGCCAGACGATTATATGGTATCAGCCAGACTCCTGCATGGATTAATGTAAGGAATCGTATCAAATCGGAAGGAACAGAACCCAGCATTGAGGTAATGAGAGAATGGATCAAAGCACTACTGTAAAAAAGATTCCATTAATTCTGGTAACAGGATTTTTGGGAAGCGGAAAAACAAGCTTGCTGAAACAGATCCTCAAGGAAATAGGGTCATCCAGGAAAATTGCCATTGTCCAAAATGAATTTGCACCCGGAAGAGTTGATTCTGTGGAGCTACAAGCATCAGGAGTCCCTTTTGATCTTCTTGAGATCAATAATGGATCTGTTTTCTGTGCCTGTTTGCTCGATGATTTCATCTCCCGCCTGGCTGAATTCATTCGAACCTACCAGCCCGAGGCCATTTTCCTGGAAGCAACCGGCCTGGCCGACCCTGTTTCGCTGGCTCAGGTTATGCAGACTCCGGAGGTGACAAAATACATCTTTCTGGGTGGGGTATGGACTGTTGTGGATTGTCTCAATTTTGATAAATCTCACCAATATATCCAGCGTGTTCGCCACCAAATCCAGATTGCTGATATTATCCTCCTTAATAAAACCGATCTTGCCCCACCCGAGGATAAGCTTATCAATCAATTGCTTGAATGGAATCCCTTCGCCCAACAGTTTCGTACTCAAGATGGATTGTTCGAAGAGCTAAATAATGTGCTTTTAAACAGTCTGGATCTTCAGTACCTGCTAAGCCAAAAATTATCTTTACATCGAGAGGTAGTTTTTCCAGCGAAGTCAGAACCCGAAACTGAGGGTTCTCTTCTCAAACCTTTCTCCCTCCCCCGTCCGGATATAGGATCCTGTGTAATCCGTTCTCAGAAAATTTTTACCGAACAGTCCATTAGGCAGTTCCACAGTGAAAACAAGGGTTATATTTACCGGATGAAAGGTTATGTCCGCAGTACAGAGGGAAAATATTTATTGATCCAAAGTGTTTTTGACCATCTGGAAATAAATTACACTGACCATTGGAGCGGTCCTACTGAGCTTATCCTTATGGGACCAGGTGTTCAACCCGGTGCAATTACCAGGGAATTTCTAAAATCAGGAAAAAATGGATAAAAAAATCCTTCAGCTGCTTAAACAAAATAGAATTATTATCAGCGACGGTGCCTGGGGTACCATGCTGCAGGAAAAAGGTTTGGACCCGGGTGTATGTCCTGAAAGCTGGAACCTTAACTATCCCGATAGAGTTGAAGAAGTTGCAGCTGCTTATGTAGCCGCAGGTTCAGATATGATAGAGACCAATAGTTTCGGGGGCAGCAGGTTTAAACTTGCACATTATGGCCTGGCTGACCAGATTTTTGAGATAAATAAGAAAGCAGCTGAGATTTCACGTGCTGCTGCCGGCGATTCCGTACTTGTTCTTGGATCTGTTGGTCCAACCGGAGTCATACTTATGATGGGTGAAGTTACTGAGGATGAACTTTATGAGGCATTTAAAGAACAAGTAATGGCTTTGGAAGCAGGTGGTGTTGATGCTATCTGCATTGAAACTATGACCGCACTGGATGAAGCTATCCTGGCCATAAAAGCCACTAAAGAAAACACCAATCTTGAGGTGATCTGTACCATGACTTTCGACAAGACCGTCACAGGAGAATTTCGTACAATGATGGGTGTTAGTCCTGAACAGATGGTCACAGGATTGAAAGCTGCTGGTGCCGATATTCTGGGAACCAATTGCGGTAACGGTATGGAGAACATGATTCCCATTGTAGAAGCCATCCGGAAAGTTGATCCAGACATCCCTGTACTTGTCCATG
>JAUVKA010000265.1 GCA_030592205.1 Bacteroidota bacterium
ACTTCACCACCGGAAAACTACTAATCCTCAACCTCGCTGCCCCCATCGGGATAAGTGTAATATCTTCAACAGGCTGATCGGAGACAACAGGGCTCTCCGGCACCTCCTGAACCAAATCCTGCTCATCCACACTCCAGTCGGGCAATATTCTTCCTTTGGTTTTGATTTCAATAGGTGCACCATCCAATGTGAAGGGCATGTCGTTTTCAGGATAGCCCTTTTTAACAACTTCAAAAGAATCACTTAGCTTGTTACCGGATATAACCAAACCATAATTCCATGGACTGGCAGGATAGATTTCCCAGGCCGGCCATTCTTCAGTACCACCTTCCTGAACATAGTTTTCATCAATCTTAAGCGAGAAAGTAAGCGGGCCATAATTTACTGAAACACTGTTCTTATTAGCTTCCCAGGTACGTAAATTCAGGCTCATTGGAAGACCGAGACTGACAACATCACCAGCCTCCCAGGTCTTTTCTATCTTTATATATCCAGGTAAAAATCCAAAAGATCCTTTTTCATCATTAATTTTCACCCATGGGGAATCGCACCATGAAGGTATCCTGAGGTACAGGGGAAAACTTACCTTTTTCTCCGGATTAACAGTGAACTTCACTAAGTCATCAAAAGGATAACTAGTTTCTTCAGTGATGCTCACTTTAGTGCCTTTGGCAACCAATGCGTTTACTGTGTTTTCAGAATAGAAAGCAGCAACCAGACCGTTGTCTGCTGTTGCCAGCCATAGGTGCTCAGCAAAATAAGGCCAGCCATGTCCCTGATTATGCTGACAGCAACGATGACGATTCGGATCCATATAGAACATTGGTCCGCTATTCTGTATCCCTGGACTCTTAGTTCCCTTATCTGATTGAACCATATTTGGGGAAGTCATGTATCTCAAGGCTTTCATATCTGCTGTTAGGGCGGCAGGATAAGAATTGAATGCCACATCTTCGCAGCGATCAGCCCACATTGGATCACCTGTAATAGTATAAAGGATCTCCGTTGATAACATCATTTCCACCATTCCGCATGTCTCGATTGATTGCCGGGGATCATCATATCCTTCACGGCAGTTCTCATCAGAACCAAACATACCGCCTGGAACCTGACCATATAATTTTCTGATTTCCTGATAATTTCTATCAGGTGCATCCAGATGTTTGCTGTCTTTTGTCTGCATATAATATGTAGCAGGCTCCCCGAAACTTTGCGACATATTCACATTGTGCCAGTTAGGAATTCCATCTGTCCAATTGACTGATTTGTTATGCACTTTTTGTGACAGCTCAAGTAAGGCCTCATCACCGGTACGGTTGTACAACCAGTAAATACTATAAAGAAGATCACCTCCACGATTAGCCGGCCAGTAACCAACAAGGAATTGATCCTCAGGTACGGTTTTCAGATAATCAAAATAATTAGTCATGAGGGTAATAACCCGCTCATCCTCCGACCATGAATAGTAATCCTGGAGAATAAATAACATCACCATATTTGGCCAAAGATCAACTCTTCCCTTGAGGTTTGTAGCAGCGCCGGTACGGTCTTCATCGGGTCCAAACCAACCATCCTCCTTCTGACTAGCCAATACAGCTTCGATCCAGATTTTTGTTTCCTCAATCATATCCTCTCTGCCTAAAATATAAGCGATGTTGCTATAGCCTTTCAGCCAGTATGGCAATTCTTCCCATCCATGATCACCAGAACCATCGGTACTGAGCCATGAATTATTTTCCTTGATTAAAAATTTACTGATATCTCCAAGATGACCGAAATATCCATCGGCCATTAATTCAAGTTGCTTTCTCACCCAGCCACCGGGTTCAATGGAACCTACCGGCAGCTTAATAAACGGGGTGCTGACCAGTGGAGCTCTATTGCCCACGTAGCTGTTATTGGCTTGCGTAGTGTCGGGTAAATCAATACTGGTTACCACTATAGTGTTATTGCAAGAGCATAGAATAATCAGACTGATAAATGGAAGGATAAAAAGTTTTTTCATCTCAGTAAATATTAATTCATTTTGTCTTCGATGCAGCTCGCCAAGTAATGTTCTCCATGTTTGTGAAACCAATTCTAATGGCTCGGTTCATCTTTTTAATATCAAATTAGAACTTTAAAAATAATACAATACAAGCGAAAATGAATAATTTTGCCCACAGAATGCAGAACAAAAAAAAAGAACATCCTAAAGAAAAATTCAAGTTACATCCTCGTAACGCTCATCGCGAACGCTATGATTTCAAGAAGCTTATAATTACCAGTCCGGAACTGGAGCCCTTTGTGAAATCTAATATCTACGGGGATGAATCCATTGATTTCTTTGACCCGAAAGCAGTGAGAATGCTTAATACTGCTCTGTTAAAGCACTTTTATAACATTAAACATTGGAATATCCCGCCTGATTATCTGTGCCCACCGATTCCGGGGAGAGCCGATTACATTCACCATATGGCAGATCTGCTCGGGAGTAGCAACTATGGGGAAATACCGAGGGGAGATAAGGTAAATTGTCTGGATGTTGGTGTCGGAGCAAATTGCGTGTATCCTATCATTGGGACAACCGAGTATGCCTGGTCTTTTATTGGAACTGATATTGATCCTGTGGCTATTGAATCAGCTAAACAAATAATAAAGCTGAATCCTTCATTAAAAGGAAAGATTGAGTTGAGGCTTCAAGAAAATCCCAAAGATATTTTTTATGGGATTTTTAAACATGAGGAAAGATTTGATCTGACAATTAGCAATCCTCCTTTTTATGCATCTGCTGAAGAGGCCGAAGCAGAAGCGCTTCGAAAACTGAAAAACCTGAAAAATAAACGGCCCGATAAAACAGTCCTGAACTTTGGAGGCAAAAACAATGAGTTATGGTGTGAAGGGGGAGGAAGCAAATTTATTCGTGAAATGATACGGGAAAGTAAAAGATTCTCTACTTCCTGTTTTTGGTTTTCGACCCTGGTTTCAAAACAGTCTCATCTAAAAACTGCCTACGAATTATTAAAAACATCCAAAGCTTCGATGGTTAAAACAATTCCTATGGGACAGGGAAATAAATCAAGCCGGATTCTTGCCTGGACTTACCTCACCCATAAAGAACGGAAAGCCTGGCAAGAGCAAAGGTGGAAAAAAGAGTAGTTTTCTCCACTTTTCATAAATCAGAATCAGATCCTTGTTAACACTTTCCAGGGTAAATGGCTTTACAGCTCCCTCTACCACAATATCAATTTTACATCTTGTCGATTTAAATTATTCTGATAATTTTTCAATTTGCAGCACATAGAATCCTGCTGAATATTTACCCAGCTCTTTCCCTCCAAACCGTACTTCGGCTTCGGACCCCACAGGAACCCGAATCGCCATCTCTATCCCATCCTCCTTCTTCTCCCATTTCATATAAATTTCCCCTTTGATACATGTATGCGATACTTCAGCCCAGGTGAGATCTCCAACAGGCTTTGGATCGATAATGATCCGTTCGTATGCAACTGATCCTTCGGCCTGACTAATACCGCCAATCCCGCTGTAAAGCCATTCCATCAGATGGCCTAGCATCATGTGGTTATTCGACACGTACCTCAATGCCGGCCATGATTCGGTTAGAGCCGTCGCCCCTTTCTTCAGCTGGTAGCCATAACCGGGAACATCATCGCGCGCGTTCATCTTCCAGATCACATCATCAGCACCGGCATCCTGAAGAGCTTTGACCAGATAGTGAAATCCAATATCCCCGGCAGTAAGGGCATAGCCATCGCGTTCGATGGCAGCGATCAGATTGTCCCGGACAAGGCTCATATTATCATCATCTATCAAGCCAACAACCAGTGGCATGGCATAGGAAGTCTGACTGCCCGTTGCGATTACATGCGTTTCGGGATCATAAAATCGATCTAAAAAGGCATGTTTCACTACCTCTGCCCGCAAGCCATAAACCTTAGCATCATCTGTTTTACCCAAAAGGCTGGCCATTTCAGATAGAATACTAAGATCATAGAAGTAGATGGCTGTGGCAGTCAGGGCCAAAGGAGTTAACTGTGAGGATCCCGGACTTTGCTGACCCAGATCGAACCAGTCGCCCAGTCCATGTGAAAGGATACCATTATCCGACATTCCTTCCAGATAATCCATGTAGCGGGTCATCATGGTCCAGGCCCTATCCATAGGGCGTTTATCACCATACCAGAGGTAAATATACCAGGGGAGAATCACGGCAGAACTGCCCCATTCGGGCGAATCTCTAAATCCTCCGGCAAAAGGAACATATTCTGGTGCAATATCCGGTACCAATCCATTTTCCAACTGTGAATCCATCATGTCATTCACAATTTTGTTGCACAGGTTTTGTATGTCGTAGATATACTGGATGGAGTTGCCCATAAGATGAGGAACTTCGAGCCAGCCCAGTTTTTCTCTATGCGGACAATCAGTAGTCACACTGGCAAGATTGCTTCGCATCGACCAGTCGATCAGCTCGTAAATTTGATTGAACAGTTCATTGGAACACTCGAAAAAACCTACTGCTGGGGAGCTGTTGCGGGTATGATGAAAAACAGCCTCCTCCACAACAGGCTTGTTCTCAGGATTTGGAAATCCGGCAGGAACAGCGCCGCTCAATCCAAGAGACCTGAAACCATAGTAGGTAAAGTCAGGCTTCCATTTTTCGCCGGCTTCCCCAGCACTTGTATAATCAAAATACGATGGCCCACCCGAAGCTTGTTGGGTAATAAAACCGTCATCATCGAGCAATTCTCCCGGAGTCAGTCGAAGCGTCTGACCGGCTGATCCTGATACCTTGATCTCAGGGATCCCGGAGGCATTTTGTCCAAAATCATAAACAAAAGTACCATCAGGCATCTCATTAATACTCACCGGATTAAACGACTCCATGATCCGAAGCGGATGATCCTCTTCATTGCGCATTACCCCACCTGGACCCTCAACTATCAGTGTATTTTGCAATTCTGAATCATCGAATCCCGGACTATCCCATCCCTCCTGAATGAGACATGCATCAAAATCCTCACCTCCATAAATACTTGTATAAGTGACAGGTGAGGGGGCGGTTTTCCAGCTTTGGTCGGAAACCAGCTCATCATGAGAGCCATCAGCATAGCGGATCACCAGTTTTAGTCGCATCATTGGCATGCCCCAGGCAGTTACCAGCTTACGGTATCGCTCGCGATTCACATTGAAAAATCCATTGCCAACTGTCACCCCGATAGTATGTGTTCCCGGATTAAGCAAGCTGGTCACATCGTAGCCATTATAATAGCAGGTTTTGGAATAGAGAGTCCAACCCGGCGCCAGAAACCGGTCATCGGGAGCCTCTCCATCAACCGAAAGTGTATAATGACCTAAACCGGAAACAAAAAGATAAGCCCCGCTTACTTTTTTCGATACATCAAATTCTTTTCTGAATTGTGGAATTACTGGTTGCTGCAGACCTTTTTCTCCCAAGTGATTCCCTGATCCATGAACCCCCGGAATAACTTTCATGGAATCCTGCAGCTCCTCGAATCCTATCCAGCGGGCATCCGACCACTCCTGATCCGGCAAGCCGGTCACAAACCAGGCCTTCGGGCTCCAGGCGGTAGACCTTTCCTCTTCATCCCATGCTCTTACCTGCCATGAATACTTCCTCCCCGGTTCCAATTCAGGTCCATGGTAAAGCCAGCCATTTTCATTGCCATTTTCAAGTTTTTCGATAAGGTTCAACTCATTCACCCTTACTTCATAGGCAGTCGCAGAAGCATTCTCTGATAATGCACTAAGGGTCCAGCTAAAATAAGGACTACCCTCAATCCCGACAGGATTGATAAGATTATTACATTTGAGTTCATCAAATTCTATTGAGGCTTGCTTCATGCAAGCAGAATTTAGCAGGATAAGACCTGCCAGAATTCCAAGGTATCTGAATTTTTTCATAATACTCATTTCCCACAAATGTAGAATAATGTTCCCGTAGTAGCCCAATGCCTTGTGCATTGGGTTGTTCGCAATCAGATAATCTTCCTAATGCTTGATAATTTATGAAA